>NZ_LWEY01001722.1:0-33176 GCF_001634935.1 Oleiphilus sp. HI0043
TTTAATTTGTTTGTAGTTTTAATAGGGGTGAAGCATGGGTAAAACGTCAAAGAAGATTGATAAGAAAGTTTCTCAGGTTAAAGAGCTGAGCAATGACTTGTTGAAAGATATCAACAAGAAAGTTACTTCAACTAAGAAAGATTTACAGAAGCAGGTTGATGATTTGACTGCACAAGTAAACGAGTTGCGTGAAGAGGCGACTAAGCCTGCAACAAAGTGGTTGAAGAAAATCGAGAAGCAGTATCAAAAGCAGCTAAATAAGCAGCAGAAAGAATTTGAAGAGCGTGCTGAAGCTTTGCTAGAGACTAAGAATAAGCTGGTTGGTCAACTTGAAGATGCATTAAGCAAGCTTCCTCTGGCGGATAAGATTATGCCAGCGCCAAAGACGCCTGCTAAAAAAGCCAAAGCAACTGTTAAGAAGGCGGCGACTACTGCTAAAGCAAAAGCGTCAACAGCAACTAAGAAAGCCACTGGTGCAGCTAAGTCTGGTATTTCTTCGATGAAAGGTGTTGGCCCTGCGACGGTTAAGAAATTGAATGCAGCGGGATTTAATAGCTTGGAAGATATCGTTAATGCACCTGCCGATAAGTTGGCTGAGTTCAAATCAGTACGCGGCTCAGACTCTTGGGTTGAGCAAGCTAAAGAATTGTTGAAGTAAGCGTTTCAAGCTTCAATAAAAAAGGCAGCGATTAAGCTGCCTTTTTTGTATCTGAAATTTCAGATTGATACTTTCTTTTCTGCTGTAGGCAGAGCCTTGCGCGGCTCGCTGGCGGGTTAGCACCATCGCTGCCTACATAAAAAGTAATGCTACAGCTTATAGACTAACGTGACAGACGTTTCACGATCAGTTTTATCAGCACCTGCTGGAACATCAGAACTATGCTTAATGGTGTAACCAACCTTCATTGACAAGGCTTCTTGCACCTGACTGGTTAAGGAGATACCAAAACGTGTCACAGTGTTACTGTCGCCGGCTTCTGTATTCAGGAACTGGTCAAGGCTAGATGTTTCATTGAATTTCCAAGAGAAGATCTCAGCTGCACGAATAATGCTATCTTCTTCGTTATTGCCATTGTTGTCTTCGATCACACGATAACCAGGCGCAAGCTCGAAATTCAATTCCATATTATCTTCTGCAATAGCTTTATAGCCTAAACCCAGTGCGATAGAGGTTTGATGGTCAAAACCGCTAAAGCGATCCTTTTCCCACGAGATGACGCCAAGCGCATAAGCTCTATCAGAGAGCTTTCGGTCAGACTGCGCTTCAGCAAAATATCTTTCTGCAGAACTTACGTCATTTGATGAGCTGTTAAGCGCCTCTAGTTGAAGTGTGTGCTTCCAATCAGTGTATTCAGTTGAAGCATTAAATTTGGCATTTAGTGTTTCTGTATCCGAGTTGCCGCTGGTCATCACAAAACCAAGTTCAGCCGTTGCATCCCAGTTAGGTTCAGAGACCTCTTCAGCGTTTACTGTGGCGCTTAGGCTTGTAGAGATGAGAGCAATTGCTGTGGCAAGTTTAAGGTGTTGCATAGTATTTCTTCCTTTCATAAAGCTTGGCTAAGATACGATTCAATTTTGGCCGTATCTTAGCGATTTACTAGAGTAATGTCTCTTGTTTATGCTACTTGATGCATATATACATCTTGTTGTGGGTAGGGGATTGAAATGCCGTGCGCATCAAATGCTTTCTTCACGCCTTCTTGCATATCAAAGAATACACCCCAGTAGTCGCTAGTGTTGACCCATAAGCGGACTGTAAAGTTAACCGAGCTGTCGGCAAGTTCTGCAACGACAAATACAGGAGCCGGGTCTTTGAGTACTCGGGCATCATGACTGGCGAGTGACTTCAGCAGAGACTTGGCCTGGTCAATATCGTCGCCATAGCCAATGCCAAAGCTCAGATCGACTCGGCGAGTAGTTTCTTTATTAATATTCACCATGCTGCTGCTCGAAAGAGAGCCATTTGGAATGATGACGACTCGGTTGTCGCCCGTCTTTAGAATGGTGTTGAAAATCTGAATTTCAGATACGCTTCCGATGTAGCCCTGAGCTTCAATCAGGTCTCCTACCTTGAAAGGCTTGAATAGCAGAATGACAACGCCTCCGGCGAAGTTGGCTAGGCTTCCTTGAAGAGCTAGGCCAACAGCTAAGCCGGCAGCACCGAGTACTGCCACAAATGATGTTGTCTCGATGCCGACCATCGAGGCAACTGAAATCAACAAGACTACTTTCAGAATAACTGAAAGAATGCTGCAGACGAATTGACCAAGCGTCGCATCGACCTTGCTTGTGAGATTGTTGTTAAGAGTGCGTATGAAGCGATTGATGACCCATAGGCCGATGATGAGCGTAACGATCGCTAAGACCAGTTTGGGGCCGTAACTTAAGCTGAGTGTGTAGGCTGTCTGTAACAGCTCTTGAATCTGATCGCTGCTTTGATTGATATCTTCCATTTAAGCTTCCTTGATTAAGTAAAAAAGTGAGTTTGAAATTTAAATTCAGAAGCATAGACAGAAGCAAAAGAGAAAAAGTCACAAAGAAAGTTTATTTATATTTCATTGATCTGAGTGCGTGTGTGTTATTGGGAATTGATCTATGATTCTTTGTTCCGGTGTCCCGTATTCGCCAACATTCATCATTATTGCCGAGGATTAAAATGAAAGACGATACCATCGCAATTCATCACGGATATGAAACAGACCCTACAACCAAGTCCGTAGCAACACCTATTTACCAGACAGTCGCATACGAGTTTGATAATGCTCAACATGGTGCTGACTTATTTGACCTGGCTGTACCGGGTAATATCTACACGCGAATAATGAACCCCACTAACGATGTGCTTGAAAAAAGAGTAGCGGAGTTAGAAAAAGGTATTGCGGCCTTGGCTGTGAGTGCTGGCAGTGCTGCCATTCATTACGCGATTATAACGATCGCCAGCAAGGGCAAGAATATTGTTTCAGTACCTCAGCTCTATGGCGGTACTTATACACTTTTCAAGCATATGCTGCCGAGCCAGGGAATTGATGTACGTTTCGCTGAAGATGATAAGCCTGAGTCCTTAGCAAAGCTGATTGATGAAAATACCGCAGCCGTTTATTGCGAGAGTATTGGTAACCCCGCGGGTAATGTTATCGATCTGGAAGGCATGGCGAAGATTGCGCATGATAAGGGGGTGCCGCTTATCGTTGATAATACAGTTGCCACGCCAGCTTTATGTAAGCCTATTGAGTATGGGGCAGATATTGTTGTTCATTCGCTTACCAAGTATATGGGTGGGCATGGTAATTCGTTAGGCGGGATTGTCGTTGACTCAGGAAACTTCCCCTGGGCGGAGCATGCTGAACGATTCCCTATGTTGAACGAGCCAGAACCTGCTTACCATGGCGTGATCTATACCGAGGCAATGGGGCCAGCAGCTTTTATTGGACGATGCCGGACAGTTCCTTTGCGTAATACCGGGGCGGCCTTATCACCTATGAATGCCTTTTTATTGCTTCAGGGAATTGAAACGCTAGGTCTTCGTATGGAACGTCATTGTGAAAACGCAATAAAAGTGGCCGAATTTCTAGAAGGGCACGATCTAGTTGAGTGGGTTGGTTATGGTGGCTTGCCCTCAGATGAGAACCATGAGCTAGCCAAAAAATATATGAAAGGTACACCGTCGGCCATTATGACCTTTGGAATTAAAGGTGGTTTAGAGGCAGGTACGCGTTTCTATGATGCCTTGGCACTGTTTAAGCGTTTGGTAAATATTGGTGATGCTAAATCATTGTCGTGTCATCCTGCTTCGACAACGCACAGGCAAATGACAGAGGAAGAACAGAAAGTCGCGGGTGTTACGCCTGAAATGATTCGACTATCAATCGGTATCGAGCATATCGATGACATTCTTGAAGATTTGGAGCAAGCACTGAAGGCTTCGGTAGGCTAGAACGAAAGAGGCTGCTATGTAGCAGCCTCAATTTTTCTATCTCAATTTTACTCGCTCAATAGAGCGGCGATCTTAGCTTAGGCGTGGCAGTTAGTGTCTTTTTCGCCTTGGCTTGTATTAGAGATAGCGTCTTCATTGTTAGCTTTTTTCTTTTGGATGCCGTGGTTAATAATAAATGAAAAACCGACAACCATTGCAACCGTTACGATAAGGCTAGTAAAAAATGGAAATCCAAACATAATTTTATTCCTCTTAATGTCTATTTAAAGACTACAGCGCAAGTATTGGCGCTTCGATAAATACAAGTAAACTCATGAAGGAATACGAACTGCAAGCTCAGTCTAAGTCGCCTGCTTCTAATTCCAAATCAATGTTTCTAATCCCTAGTTCGTAATCAATCCATTTAGAAATAGCTTTCATGATGCTCATAAGCGAGTCCTCACTATTTGGTGGATTAGACAAATATGGCTTAGGGTAAAAATGCCAAATTCATCACAGTTCCGTTTTGGAACCTTGTGTAAAGTATATGGTTCCATAATAGAACTCGTCAAGTGAATCTATTGTGACGACTTGCTAAAATACTGTTCTATTTCTGGTATAATGGCTTTTTTTGATTTAGATCAACTTTGTATATTGGAACAGTGGCTAGTCTTATTAGGCGCGAATAATTCAAATAAAATGCAAAGAGGTAGCTATGCGTTGGGAAGAGATTGACTCTCAGGTTTGTTCAATTGCTAGAGCATTATCAATATTTGGTGATCGTTGGACGCTGTTAATCATCCGGGACGCATTTCGCCGCGTCAGGCGCTTCTCAGAGTTTCAAAAATCTTTAGGGATAACCCGCCATCGTTTGTCTGACCGTCTAAATCGTTTGGTGGAAGCTGAGGTTTTAACCAAAGTCTTATATGACGAGAAGATGTCTCGTTATGAATACCATTTAACTGAGAAAGGAATGGATCTTTATCCGGTGCTGATGACGGTTGTTCAATGGGGTGACAAGTGGCTATGTGATGGTGACGGTGCACCGATTATGTTCCAGCATAAAACTTGTGGTCATGTTTCCAGCCCTCGTTTTGCTTGCGATCATTGTGCACATGACTTACATGCCAGGGATATGAAGCCAGTATTAGGGCCAGGTGTAGAGAAGAAATTGGAGCGAGGGGAGTTAACGACAGATGACCCCGAGCATATTCATGACATTGTTTATTGAGTATAAGTACTCAGAGTCTCGATGAGATTGTTGTAAAGATAATAGTGGCGAGCATATCGCTTGATCTGAATTTAGTTAAGTAATAAATCAGTATCTATTGCGACAAACTTAGTGGCGGAACATATCAGTGACGAAGCTGTTAGTGCTTTAACGCCGTAGACCTCTACAGCAGAGCTGTGTTTCAGTTTGATTCGATCGACGAGCAGGTCGAAATCTCCATCACCAGATGCTAAAACAAGGATGTCACTGTGTGCCGCAAACTCCATAGCATCGAGTGTGATACCGACATCCCAATCAGCTTTAGCAGAGCCGTCAGCGCGCTGAATGTAGGGCTTCAACTTTACCTTAAACCCTATCGCTCTAAGTATATTCTGAAACTGTCTCTGTTTTTCATCTGCGGGCTCCGTTGCATAGGCCACGGCATTAACGACGTGTCGATTTTGGGTCACCTTTGCCCAAAATGCATTGTAATCAAAATGGCGGCCATAGGCTTGTCTGGTCGTGTAGTAAATATTCTGTACGTCGACCAAAATAGAAAGAGTTTCCATTGGCTAAATTTTTCCAAAATAGTGGTGATGGCCTCTCTTGCATAAGAAGACCTAAAACTTACTGCTTTAGTGCCCGTGATATTGCCCAGCGCGTTTTTCTAGTAAAGCTTTCACTGCCTCTAAGTGATCTTCTGTTTGATGCAGACCAGCTTGAACTTTTGCACATTGGTCTAGCATTTCAGGTAATTTGAGTCGTTCACTTTGACGTAGTAGCTTCTTAGTGGCTCGAACGGCAAGAGGCGGGTTTGAAGCGATGCTATGTGCGATTGAAAGTGCGCGCTCAAGCATGTTTGAAGTTTCGATGCACTCAGACACCATCCCCCAAGATAGCGCTGTTTGAGCATCAACCATATCGCCAGTCAGTGCCATTTGGCTGGCTTTTGCTATGCCAATAATTCTTGGCAAGAACCACGCGCCGCCGTCTCCCGGAATGATGCCAAGTTTGACAAAGCTTTCGGCAAAGCGGGCTTTATCGGAAGCGATGCGAATATCGCACATCATTGCCAGGTCACAGCCTGCACCGACTGCGGCGCCATTTACGGCGGCAATAACGGGGATCTCGATATTCCATAAGGACAAAGGAATACGCTGAATTCCGTTTTTATAGCTTTGTTCTATTTCTTCTTTATTGCCGCCAAACATATCAGTTTTATTGAGCATATCTTTGACATTGCCGCCGGCGCAGAAACTCTTTCCTTCTCCGGTCAGCACCATGACGCGAATTTCGCTGTTATTGTTTGCTAAATCGCATACACGCTCGATTTCTTCAACCATTGCTTCGTGAGACATCGCATTGTGAATATCAGGTCTATTCAACGAGACAAGCAAGACGTGCCCGTCTTGTTGAACGCGTAGCTCTTTAAAGGTTTGCATATTGTGCGAAAGGTCGATTAGGTTGGTCATGCTTGGCCCGTAATACAGTTTCTATGTGTCTTGCTCAATACGGAGAAATTCTTGTTTGAGGTCGACTAGTTTGCTGGCATCACTTAGCTTTGGCAGTGCTGACAGTGAGTGGTCGGTTTGTAGCAGTAAGGCTTCATTCTTGTCGACAAGTATATTTAACATCTCATGTTCTTGAGCCTTAACCTGATACATGTTCTGCATGGTCGCGACATTGCTTTGGAAGGTTGATAAGACCTCTGCCGAGTCACGATATAAAGCATTATTGCTAAGTGCACTTTCAAGGCGAGTAGCATTTTCCAGGAGGGTTTCTGTATGTTCTAGATTTTGTTTTAGTTCTTGTCGAAGTCGATCAAGGCGTGCTTGATCTTGAGCGAGTTGGTCCTGATTTTCGTCGAGCAGCAAGCGATGAATAACTACAGTTACGCCGTTCACAAATTGTTCGAGGATTTTATCTTTAAAAGGAAGGTCGTCGACGATGCTACTGCGACTTTTGACGATCTTGAAAATCTCGCCTTCAAGCATTCCCACTAGGCAGCCAATATCGTAGGCTTTTTCTGGTAGATCTTCCCTTTGCGTAATTGAAAGGTTGTCTTTGGCGACAACTGTCATCAGATTGAGTATGCACTTGGCTTGCATAGATCGAGCTTCGATTAGATCCACGATGGCTCCTTAAGTAAAGAGTAATGCGAGACGAGATAAAAATAAGAGTCTAGCTGAAACCCTCAAACTTATGAATAACTAATAGGTAGCATTTGTGATATGGAAGATTATACATCGGTAACATAAGCTGCCATGACGGACGAACTTGTTATGTTTTGCTTAGACTCCCTCATTAGCGATAAGGTCATCGCCATCTAAAAGAGGTTGATTGAGTTGATGAGTAATACAGCCGAGAATATGTTGATAAAGATCATAAGCGGGGCTGTTATCCAGAATACCGGATTCACTGGAGAGCCAGAATAAGTCTTCACTATCGCTGTTCAGCTTGTTCGTGGTCTGCTCTAGCTGGAGGCCGCGAGCTCGTAAGCGTTTGAATTCGTTGCAGGGGAGCGAAAGTAAAATTCGGTCATCGAAGCGTAAACGTGCAAGAGAGAAGGCTGCCAGATACATTGCTTCTGAAAAACTGTACTTTTTGGCTTCGGTGTCGCAATACTCGGGGTTGATGTTAAGTCGAGATATTTCGCACAAAGATAAATGGCATCCAGAGGAAAATACCTGATCGATAAACCCTAGTGAGCAGGAGTTTGCCCTTTGGCAGGGCAAGGTGGGTTGCGCTGATAAGCTTTCAACTGAGTGGCTGATACGTATGCAGGCAATATATTGTCTGCTGCTATTCTCTTGAAGGAGCAGGTGTGTCGAGTTGTGGTCATATTGGTCAATGACCTGCTCAACATGAGTGAGTCCGTCAAAGTCTTCTTTGCTCTGTTTAAAACGTATTTGATAAGCTATACGTTTTTGTTCTTCACTGTAAGCACAGACAAAGTTGAACTGTGCGATGAAGTTATCTACCAGCTGAAGTGATTGCATTGCTCTACCTACGATTACAGTAAGGGGCGATAGATATAGCTTAAGAAAACGCTATGACTTTGTAATCAAGTCTCCGATAAACGGTCAGTTTTAAGGCTGAGTAGTCGCCAGAACGAAAATAATGAGAAGTGCATCAAATACGCGCTAAACAATATTAAGCCTACAAGGAAGTTAGTTTTTCCTTAATCGTAAATTTATGGGGAGAGTCTATCAGCTCGACAATGTGGTCAGCGAGCACGTTTGCTTTAACTGGTAGGGTGAGCCAGCCCGCCAGAATTTGTAGGTGTTTTTCATTCTTATCGCTTGGCAGGGAGTGAGGGTAGTGAGCACTCACGCCCAGACAAATCGCATTGGCTTGCAAGGGCGATTCAATAAACTTATTTAGCAGTCCGCTTTCGGCAACGCTTCCTTTTCCGTCAGGCTCAAGATTGATAATAATTGCATCGAACTTCCTATTTTGAAGATATTCTTGGGCTATTTGGGCTGAGGTCGTGGTAAAAACCAAATAGCCCCGTTGTTCCATTTCGTCGACCATGCCGTGAAATATATCGATACCGTAAGTACCGATGATAAGAATCTCTTTCGCTTTTTCCTGCATAATTTCTACCTTAGAAATATCGGAGTCAAAATACTAGCTGGCCCGAATTATTAAAAACCGGACCAAGCTAGTATAGCAAAAATAGTTAAGAATTCATTTTATAGCTGTCTTTCTTCGCATAGGCAAAGTCGTTCAGAACTTTTTCAAAGCGCCTCGAATAAGCCTTTGGCTTGCTTAGCATCAGCTGACAGAAAACTTGCTGAACCTTTGTGTTGCTAGTTTTAGAGTAAAGTTGAAGTGCATATTTTGAGAAGTCTCTGACCATAAAATCAAATATTTGATCAATTAGGTCATCGTCAATTTCATTCAGATCCCAGCTTTCTAAAATCAACTGGCCGTAAGCGACCAAGGTAAATAACTCACCGACAATGAGTAAAAAGTCGATGTCCTTAATTTGCATCTTATTTGGGCGGGCCAGCATGAGCATTTTTTTGAAGATGGCTATCTGCTTTTTGAAAATATTGACGTTGGGCAAGTCGCATTTATCATACGCCAAGTGATAGTCGTGGAAGCGAGTTTTTCCGAGCCCTTTTGGGGTGAGTAGTTTGGCAAAAATCTGTTCCTTCTTGTTGAATTCAAGAAACTCAGTGTACCAGCGTCGACTCTCATAATTGGCTTTGGTTTTCGCGAGCCCTAGCCCTTCAAAGAAGTCGATAGTCTTTAGCATGATGTCGCGCGTTTCTTTGTCAGGTTATTCTTGAGCAAACTTCTTTGGGTTGAGTAGGTGCATAGTGAATTGTCCTTTGCGATTGCTGTGCGAAATATTTGCAAGCCTAGATTAGAGCGCATTGAAAGCGAAATAAAGGTAAGGAAAAGGGCCTAAACAAATTCTAGTTCACGGATCGTCAAAACCAGTAAACAGTTGTGTGGTGGTGCTGCAGTCGTTTGCTTAGTGTATGTGCCAGCTTGATAAACGTGATAGTTGTTCTGGGCATCGCGTGGGTGAATTAATGGGAACGAGTGTGAGCTCCGGGTTCGCTCTAAAATAAAATTATTTATGCTGCCAAGCTGATATAGATCAAGCTTGGCCTTTTGTAGAAATACCCGGGCATTGCTCTGTCCGGGTAAGTTGATTGCTTTATAGGGCGATGAAGTCTGGTTTTTCTCTGACAAAGCACTCAGGGCAGGGAAAGTCTTCAGGAACCTCTTCCCACTTAGTGCCAGCGGGGTAGCCTTCGTGCTCGGCACCTTTAGCTTCATCATATATATAGCCGCAGTCAGGGCATTGAAATTGACTCATGGTCTAAACCTCCTTATGTCTCTTAAGCTGCTTCGGCTGTTTCGCTGACTTTATCACTCACAGGTGGCTGGTGATATTTGTTGTAGACCAGTTCTTTGGAGTCTGGGTCTATATTGACTTTGTCCATATCATTACCAGCCCAATCTATGACTTTTTTGTCCATGATTGAAAACCAGAGTGGTGGGATCATGGCAACCAAAAACATAAGCGGGTAGCCAGAAGGTAGAGAGGGGACGTCGTCGTAATCACGAAGAACTTGATATGGGCGTGTAGGGTGCGCATGATGGTCTGAATGTCGCTGAAGGTGTAATAAAACCAGGTTGGATGCTTTGTGATTACTATTCCAGGAGTGATGAGGTTGGCAGCGCTCATAGCGGCCGTTTTCTTTTTTCAAACGAAGTAATCCATAGTGTTCTACATAATTGGCGCATGTCAGCTGCCACCAACCATAAGCGGCCGAGATTAATAGGAAGGGGATCATAACCGGGCCAAAAAAGGCAAGCATCAGGGTATAGGCTGAAATGGTGAGCGCTGCTGGTTGCAGAATCTCGTTATCCCAAGACCATTCTGATTTTCCTAAACGGTGCAAGCGGTTTGCTTCGAGCCCCCAGGCTCGTCGAAACGCACCAGGAATCTCTCTTTTTACAAACTTGTAAATATTCTCTCCAAAGCGTGAAGATGCTGGATCTTCTGGTGTTGCAACATCCTTGTGGTGTCCTTTATTGTGTTCGATAAAAAAGTGGCCGTAACCACTGGTAGCCAGCATGACTTTCGCAGCGGCAACTTGCTTTCTATCTTTCACTTTATGCCCCATTTCATGACCTGCAACCAAACCTAAGCCGTTGAGAATACCCGCACTGAGTGCAGCGCCGAGTATATTGATCCAGGACCAGTTATATTGAGATACAACAAAGGCGATACCAACGAGAGAAACCCAGTGCAAGGCGGTCGCAATATACATAATATTGACATAATAGCTTTGGTCTTTGAGCTGTGAAACGAGTTCGTCGTCTGGATTAGCGCGGTCTTCACCAAATACGTGATCAGCTAGAGGTAGCATGCCGTAAAGAAAAACCACAGTAAACCAAAGCCAAAGGCCATAACCGGTTTCAACGGCAGCATAAGCGGAGGCTAAAGGAATCATTGGCGTAAGGATAGAGAGTAAGTACCAGTAGCGTTTGCTACGGATCCATGCGCCAGTTTGCTGAGGGTAAACGGTAGTGTTCATAATACGCTCTCTTGTTTTTCTTATAGGGTTTAATCTAGGTGCGTGGGCACTTTTGATGAAAACCATTCTACGAGAGCGTGACTAGCGCAAACAGGTTATTTGGGCTCAACTAGTAGTCATTTTGATTCAATAAAGACTAGATCTTGGCTTATAAGGACTGTTTGTGAGCTTGTCTGAATTGCGATGGTGAGCTATCGAACCAGCGCTTAAATGAACGGTTAAAGTTGGAAGCATCATCATAGCCTAGAGTCAGTGCAATGGCTTCAATGCTTGATTGGGTATTCAGTAGTAAGTTTTTTGCCTGAGCTTTTCGTAAGTTAGCCATGACCTTACTAAAAGAAGTATTTTCTGTTTTTAGCTTTCTCGCGAGTGTGCTTTTGGACATATTCAGGTTTCTCGCGATTTCTTCTATCGATAAAGAGTAATCGTGAGCCTGTTCAACAAGCGAGACAACTTTTTGTTCAAGGCTATCAAATTGGTTCAGACGAGAAAGCTCTTCGTCGCATTGTGCGCGCGCCAGTTCAACAGAGCGAGGGTTTGCCGTAACGCTGGTGATCTTAAGTAAAGACTTTGGGATAGTGACTCCGGCAGTCTTAGCGTCAAAGTGAACAGAGCAAGGCAGTAGCTCTACGTACTTGTCTTGCCATGCGGGTGCCTTATAGGGGAAGCAAACGGTGCACTGTTCGACGCCCTTGCCAATTACAAACTCTATAACGTTGAGTAAAGACGCGAGTAAAACTTCGTAGAGTAATTCTCGTATGGGCTCCCATGTACAAGTTTCTTTAATTTCTAAAAGGCAATCTTCGCCATTAACTTGAATGTTAATTCCGATGGCTTGCAAGCGGGTTTGATAATAGCGGCTAATCAGCTCAAGGCATTCGCCTAAGTCAATACCGTGAGAAACGGCAAAACCTAAGCTGCCATGGCTGGAAAGCTGAATTTTTTGGGCAAAGTGAAGGCCTAGCCATGGACAACTGGACTTACTATAAATGTCATGAACAAAGTCCTTGAAATCGTTAAAGGGGATAAAGTCCTGCCCCTTATGCTTTTCTAGTGTGTTAGTAATGTGTGAGTAATTGAGTTCCAGGTTTTGCTCTTCGCTATACCGAATAAACTGATGCAAGTAAGAGATAGAAGAGAGTACGTTATCGCTCAAGATTGTTTGCCTTGTTGTTCTTGTGAGTATGCTTTTGGGCTAGCTCGATTGTTTAGCGCGAAAATGATAAACAATTATTACATGAAAAAACTATAGTACTAAACTCGCTTAATTTTGAGATATTTTTGTAAGCGTGCTTTGGCTTAGTGATTATTCTTGGTCTAAGCTTATTCGACGCATATTAATATATTAAACTCAGAAAGTGGTCCCTAGGGATAGCCTGCTTTAAATGGAAAGGTGCGCAGACAGCTAACGTTATGAAATCACTAGAAGTAGCACAACATATTCATGTTCTTTATGAAGACTCTTTGAAAGAGCTTCTGGCAAGCCTTAGTTGTGATGTGAACATGTCACCGGCTAACGAGGCTGATTGGTTAGATGCGCCGGTAGCGCTTATCGATGCAGGTTCTGAAGATATGGAAATCAAGCTTGCGCTTGCGCTTGAGCTGCCTATGACTGTACTTGCTATGACCTATCCGGTACCAAACATCACTGTCGTTGATGAGGAGTCCCTGGAAGATTGGATCTCTGAAATGGCCAATCAGTTGATCGGGCGTTTGAAGACAAAGTTAATGTCGCATGAGCAAGAGATTACCTTGGGGCTGCCGACGACGTCTTTTGGTGTTGAGTTGAACGACTTGATTGAACCTGGCCCTACCCGCTTCTCCAGTTATATTGAGGTAGATGGGGAAGCTTGTGCTTTTCACATCGGAGTGGAGTTCTTTTCCGAAGAGATTAGTTTTGTTAGTGAGCCGGTCGTGGTGGAAGATTCGTTGATGGAATCAGAGATCGAGTTATTTTAGTTTTATGGCTGATAAGCCCTTTCTGGATCTGGTAGTAGACTGGGTATGAGCACATTTAAAACCAAATTAGCGCCAGACTATAAAGATGGTGTCGACCGGAAACTCTTAAAGACCATTAAGAACCGTTTTTTGCAGGTCAATGCTGATCGCTTCGAGCGCTGTCGACAGGGCTTGTCTTCCCGACATCAAGATATCCTTTATGTATTGCCTTTACTTTACCACGTTAACCACCCTCTGATGCCGGGTTATGTCGCGCAAGATGCACCCGCCGGCGTGTCGGCTTATCAACCCGATAAAGCAGCTTTAAGTATTGCAAAGTCCTTTAGCCAGACCTTTAAGTTTAAGTCAGGCTCCCGCCAGCTTAGCCAGATACATGCTCTCTACATGATGGGCAGTACTGGAACCTTAGCGCACTCTGAAGCGAGTGATGTGGACTTATGGTTGTGCTTTGACCCTGGCCTGGGCGAAGACGCTATGGCTTCGCTCGCAGAAAAAGCCAAGAAGATAGATGATTGGGCAAACAGTCTAGGCTTGGAGCTTCATACTTTTTTGATGAATGCGGAAAAGTTTAAGGCTGGGCACTTGAATAACCGCATGGATAAAGAAAGTAGTGGTTCTGCACAACATTATTTGCTGCTGGACGAGTTTTATCGTACTGCGATTTTATTAGCGGGGCGTTACCCAATTTGGTGGCTGATTCCACCAAATTTAGAAGGAGAATACGAGGAGAAAGTTGATCTCCTGTTGAGTAAACGTTTTATTAAACAGCAAGAGGTTCTCGATTTTGGTAGCGCTGCGTTTATTCCTAAAAGTGAGTTGATAGGTGCTGGGCTATGGCAGCTATATAAAGGCCTGGACTCGCCCTATAAATCAGTACTGAAAATCTTGCTGGCGGAAGTTTATGCCCAAGAGCTTCCGGAAGCTGAAACTTTGAGTCAGGTTTATAAGCGCGCTGTTTATGATGATGAATTAGGTATTGAAGATCTGGATCCATATCTTCTTGTCTATCAGCGTCTCGAAGCTTATTTAAATAAAAGAAAAGAACATAAACGGCTCGATATTGTTCAGAAGAGCTTTTACATTAAAGTTGCGAAAAAACTCTCTCGATCCCCATCGGGAAGGGGGCCTTCATGGCAGAGAAAACTATTGGAAAAAATTGTCCGAACCTGGGGTTGGTCAGAGAGTAAGTTCAGGTACCTGGACTCTCGCGCCAAATGGAAAGTTGATGAGGTTCTGGTCGAGCGCCAAGTCTTAGTGGCAGAGTTGAGTTACTGTTATCGGTTTTTGTCACAGTATGCTCGCACTCATGGTATTCGCTCCAGTATTACCGCTGAAGACCTTAACCTCCTGGGCAGAAAGCTATACGCAAATTTTCAGAAGAAAGCAGGTAAGGTTGAGCGGGTTAATCCGGGTATTGTCGGGGACTTATGGGAAGAGAACCTGGCTATTCACCATACCAGCTCTCAGTTGATGCCAAGTGAGCAAAGCGGCTGGCTGTTATACAGGAATCTAAGTACTGATTCAGATGCTTCGTTTGAAGTGCCCTTGAAGAAATTTACTTCGATGGTGGAGTTACTTGCATGGCTATATTTTAACGGCATTGTAAATAGCTCCACTCGCTTAAGTCTGGTACCGGGTGATACGGGCTACAGGCTACAAGAAGTTCAGCAGATGATTCGTGCTTTGCAGCAAAGTATTAGCGTACCTCTTCCACCAGTGAATCAGGCAAGCTTTGTTAAGGCTGCGCAGGTTACACAGGTGGTCTTGTTTGTGAGCGTTGGTTTAGACCCCATGGAAGAATTAGCGGAACGGGGGATGCAGCGTTTAAGTGATCGTACAGATGCACTCGACTACAGTACCGATCGCTTTAACCTGGTACGCACGATAGATCAAATCAGTATTAATAGCTGGAATGAAGTCAGTGCGCACCGTTTTGAAGTGGGTGATACCCTGATGCAAACCCTGCAGTCTTATTTGCAGATTTGTTTGGCACAGCAAAGTGACTTCGAGTGTGAATTACGTGTATTTTGTTTCTGCCCTCAGCGAGCGAGTATTATTGCTTCGCGTGTTGAAGGTGTCTTTACCTCGATCAAGAAAGCTTTTTTTCCAGATGGACGTGTCCGCTCTGTTCGCTATGTTCTCGATATGGGCGGGCGTCACTATGTGGTTCAGTATGTTGATGAGCAGTTCAGGTATTTTTCCTATGCAAATGAGGTGGAGCTCTACAAAGCCTTAAAGCAGGGGCAGCGTCACTATAGCCCAATTATTTTTGATGAATACGCTCAGCCAGGAGAGACCCTGGTTGCAGCAGTTTTACCCTACAATATGCCTGGTAATATTCAGGTTTTTTTCTTTTTGCATCACGATACCTATCAGTTAATTATATTGGACGAGCAGGGTAGCCTGTTGCGCCTGGTTTTAACGGGGCGTGACGAGATGCTACTACTTTCTGCATTGAATGAGTGCCTGGTTCGGATGTTGGAAACAAGGCAGCTCTCAGATATGAGCCTGGGAGGTGAAATGCCTACGGTGAGCTTTAATAAAATCACCAAGGCGAAAGACGGTGGTTATCGTATACGGGCGCTGAAAGATATTCCACACTGTGCAGTGAGTGAGGTACAGGTTCATGTTAGCAGTGAAGGCTACCAGTCGAACTGCGACTTGAGCTTTCAGGGTATGGAGTTTAGTAATGCCGCGCATGGAGAGCAGCAATATGAAGCGCTTATCCATTATGCTAATAAGCAGCAGGTATCTGACCGACTGCCGCTTATGGTGTCGGAGGTCTTGCTTAGCAATCACTCATCTCAATTTAGCGTAGCATCCAGTGATTCGGCGAAAACCCTGGAAGTATTGCGCTGGTTTGCAAAGGCTGACAAGGCTCTGCATCGAGCCATACAAAAACAGTCTTCTCGTTAGGGTTTGTACTTAAAAATAGTCAATTGCCCTTCAACTCGTTATAATTCCTGCCTTTTGGCAGCTGACGCGTATCTTCCCATGAGCCTTTCGGAAATTATTCTTTTTCGGCCTTTATTTCGAGGTGTGAGTAAACGTATGAGATTAAAACTTACGCCTCTTTTTATCATGTCATGTGTGGTACTGGTGCAAGGCTGTGGCCAAAAGGGTGATCTCTATTTGCCTGTGCACAATCAGTCGGAAGTGGTGGAAAGTCCTGCTTCCGATAAGGCAGAAAAAAAGAAACGAGATACGAGAGCCCCAGAAGAGCAGTTTGAGAACTAAGCTTAGCAATCCTGGGTGATTGGCAAATTCTATCCAAGCCTGAAGCGGTTCAGGCGATTAAAAAGTGTTATAAATCATGAGTTATTTTTCGTACCAGAATGGCGAGTTGTATGCAGAAAATTCGTCACTAAGCCAGATCGCTGAACAGTATGGCACCCCGTGTTATGTTTATTCACGTGCAGCATTTGAGGCGCATTATCAGGCTTATAAAAAAGCCTTTGCAGGGCATGCGAACTTAGTTTGCTATGCAGTCAAGGCAAACTCTAATCTGGCTGTACTGAATATTCTTGCCAAGCAGGGTGCCGGTTTTGATATTGTCTCGGTCGGAGAACTAGAAAGAGTGCTGCGTGCTGGTGGTAGTGCAGATCAGGTGGTCTTTTCAGGTGTCGGCAAACAAGCACATGAGATGCAACGCGCGCTTGAGGTGGGTGTTCATTGCTTCAATATTGAGTCCGAGGCAGAGCTCTATCGTTTAAATGATGTTGCTTTGGAGATGGGCAAAGTCGCACCGATTTCATTACGCGTGAACCCTGATGTTGATGCGGGCACTCATCCCTATATTTCGACCGGCTTAAAAGATAATAAGTTTGGTGTTGCCATTGAGCAGGCCCCAGCGATTTACCAGGCTGCTTCCAAGCTGGCTGGCGTAAAGGTGATAGGCGTTGATTGCCATATCGGCTCCCAGCTAACTGAAACGGAACCATTTCTTGATGCATTAGAGCGAGTTTTGCTTTTGGTTGATCAGCTTGCAGAACAAGGGGTCGTGATCGAGCACCTTGACCTGGGTGGTGGTTTAGGCGTTACTTATGATGACGAGCAGCCACCTGAAGTGGCTGACTATATCAGCGCTTTGTTAGAAAAAATCGGGGATCGAGGTCTAAAGGTTATTTTGGAGCCAGGACGTTCCATTGCTGCGAATGCAGGTGTTTTATTAACACGGGTCGAATTTCTGAAGCACAACGAAGATAAGCACTTTGCGATTATCGATGCGGCGATGAATGACCTGCTACGCCCGTCTTTATACAGCGCATGGCAGAATATTATTCGGGTAGAAAAAGAGCCGGGTTCTGATTGTGAGCGTCATCACTATGATTTGGTAGGGCCGATTTGTGAGACGGGCGACTTCTTGGGTAAAGATCGTGATTTGGCTATTAAGGCGGGCGACTTGCTCGCGGTAATGTCATCAGGTGCTTATGGCTTTGCAATGAGCTCGAACTACAACTCCAGAGGTCGTGTGGCAGAGCTGGTTGTAGATGGTGAGCAAGTCGTATTAGCGCGTAAGCGTGAAACAATTGATGATCAACTAGCGCTTGAGAATTTGATGCCTTAGTGGGCATTTAGAGTATTTTAGGTATCGGGAGAAAACAATATGGTGGTGAACTTTACCAAAATGCATGGTTTGGGTAATGACTTTATGGTGGTTGATATGATCAGCCATCATGTTCACCTTCGTCCTGAACAAATTCGCCGAATGGCTGATCGTAATTTAGGTGTGGGCTTTGACCAGCTTTTGTTGGTCGAACCACCTGGCAAGCCTGATGTTGATTTTCGCTATCGAATTTTTAATGCCGATGGTTCAGAAGTTGAGCAGTGTGGTAACGGTGCCAGGTGTTTCGCAGTCTTCGTGCGCGAGAAGAAGCTAAGCAACAAAGATAGTATTCGGGTCGAAACAAAAAAAGGCGATATTGAGTTAAAGGTCAATGATGATGGTCGCGTCCTTGTAGACATGGGCGAACCAGTATTCGACCCAGAAAGTATTCCATTTACAGCGGATGCTCCAGCAGATAGTTACAGCATCGATGTCGATGGTGAACCCTTGCAGATTTCTGCGGTGTCTATGGGCAACCCTCATGCTGTTTTGCAGGTGCCTGAATTGAGTGATCAGCAGGTTGCGCATTTAGGACCATTGATTGAAGCGCATGAACGCTTTCCAGAGCGTGTGAATGTTGGTTTTATGGAAATAGTACATAAGCGCTTTATCCAACTACGCGTTTACGAGCGAGGTGTGGGTGAAACCTTGGCCTGTGGTACCGGTGCGTGTGCGGCTGTTGCCGCTGGAATAAGCCGAGGTGTGCTGGAATCGCCAGTTGAGGTTCGCTTGCCTGGCGGTAATCTAAAAATTGAGTGGCAGGGCGTCGGCTCACCGTTAATGATGGAAGGCCCCGCTATGACTGTTTTCGAAGGAAAAATTCGAATTTAGCGCTACACTTAGTTAGCGATAGGCGTTTAGTGAGGCTTGAACTAGATTCGTGATCTCTTAGCCCACATCGTAATACTGATAGATTTCAGATAAATAAATATAAGTTTTGAATGGACTCCCCCAGACATAGTGAACCGTATTAGTGAAGATAGTATGAGCAATAAAGAAGTAAACGCTGAAGTAAGCCCGCAAGCTGCGAGTATTCAAGAAACTGACGTTATTGAGTATTTGAAGACTCACCCTGAATTCTTTGTTCAACATGATTACTTGTTGAATGAGCTAAAAATACCTCATGCGAGCGGCGCTGCGATATCTTTAGGGGAGCGTCAGGTGCAAGTATTTAGAGAGCACCGTGATGAGCTGAAAAACAAGCTTAATGAACTGATCTCCATTGCGCATGAGAATGATGCTCATTTTGAGAAGACCAAACGCCTGTTATTAAACTTGTTAGAGGTGAAGAGCCTTGATGAGATTGAAATGGTCGTAAATGAGGCATTCAAAAATGATGCGAATATCGACTTCAGCAGCATTTTATTGTTTGGTAAGCCAAGTGACTACCCTGTTAGCGAAGTGAAAGTCATTTCGATCGATGAGGCTCGGGGGCAGCTAGGCGGTATTCTCGATCATACACGAGCAGTTTGCGGGCAGTTCCGAGACGAAGAGCGTGCATGCTTGTTCCCGAACCCCGAAGAAGTCGGTTCAGCGGCAGTGATTCCTTTACGAAATGGTGAGCTTTTGGGCTTGTTCTGTTTGGGCAGTCGCGATGCTAAGCACTTTGATAGCTCAATGGGCTCTTTATTCCTTTCTTATATCAGCGATTTTATCAGCCGTATTCTGCCGAATCTGTTGTTGGCTGCTAAGCGACAGCAGGTAGAGGACTCAGTTCCTTCGCTCTTGGAATAGATATTTTCGAAGCGAGTCGCCATAAATGGTTTAATGATCCGGTAGAGAATTCGAGGCAGTGATGGAAAAGTTACTAGAAGAGTTTCTCGATAATTTACTGGTCGTTAGGAGGCTCTCCCATCACACTTACACCAATTACAGGCGTGACTTGGAGCGTATTCATACTTGGTGCTCTGAACAGGGTATTCACGCTTGGAGTGAGCTCAGTCACGCTCATGTCCGCTTATACGTTTCTTACCTGCACCGTAAGCAGCTTTCTAGCAAGAGTATTCAAAGAGCACTGTCGTCACTACGTAGTTTTTACAATTACCAGATTAAACATGCTTTGCTAGAACACAATCCGTGTCTGGATGTTCCGGTTCCAAAAGGGAGCAAAAAACTGCCTAAAGTCTTGAATGTTGATCAAATTAACCATCTATTAGATAACGATAGTGGCGATTGGCATGTGATTCGTGATCACGCCATGTTCGAGGTTTTCTATTCTTCAGGTCTACGCCTTTCTGAATTAGTAAATTTGAATGTAAATTCCATAAATCTTGATGAAGGTTTTGTTGATGTGCTGGGTAAAGGTGGCAAAGAAAGGCACTTGCCATTAGGAAGCAAGGCCATTGAAGCGCTAAAAGAGTGGTTAGCCTTTCGTGGCGATTGCTTGGGAGAAGAGGCGGTCGCACTTTTCATTAGCCAGCAAGGAAAGCGGATAAGTGTACGTAATGTTCAGGTTCGCTTGAAAAAAATGGCAATCGAGAAAGGTATTATTAATGATGTCAGCCCGCATATGCTGCGACATTCTTTTGCAAGCCACATGTTGGAGTCGAGTCAAAACCTTCGCGCCGTACAAGAATTATTAGGCCATGCCGATATTTCCACCACACAGGTCTATACTCATCTAGACTTTAAACATTTAGCTGAGGTGTATGATGCATCTCACCCTAGAGCCAGAAAACGAAATACAAAATAAGCATTATCATTTTTGTTTGTTTTACTAAGTAAATAATAACATTTGAATCGGTTCAAAAAGCTGGAGAACTCATGAGTAACCAGTCGGATTTAAAAAAAGAGCTAGAACGCTGGAAAGATAAGTATTTTGAGCAAGGTGAGTCTTTTGACGGCCAGAAAAAGCTCATTCAAGATTACGCCTCACTGATGCAGCGAATTCTGGTGCGTGTTAGCTTGGCGGCAGAGCACACTTCTGATGAATTAGATGGCGAGTTGGCTAGCTTGCGCAGTGCGGTGCGCAGTGCAACACCTGAAAAGAATGATCTCGAAAAGCGCCTTAAGCGTATTGATAAATTGATTCTTGCGGCGGACGAGAGCAAACAGCAAAACCTGAGAAAAGTAGCGAGTGCTTTAGAGAGTATTATCGATCAGCTATTGACTCTCAAGCTTCCTCGAAAGCAGAAAAGTGGGCTAAAGAAGCTCTTAAAGTCTATCGCCAAGCGTTCGTCAAATATTCAAGAATACCCAGCTATCCTGTCTGAGTATGCAAAACTCCAGTCTGAAGTCTTGTCGGTAATTGTTGACCCAGACAAAAAAGAGGCCGGTTTCTTAAGTCGTCTCTTGGGTGGCGGAAGTGATGAAAATGCAAGCGCTGATACGGCTTCGGGCGAAGATAGCTCCCTCAGCGAAGAGGACTTGGAGCTAGAAACGGACGATGCCAGCAATGCAGCAGAAGAGCTTGCTCCTGGCTTTTCTTCTGTTGCGCGGCATATTCGCAACACTTTGAGTAATCTACTGGACCAATTAGCGTTTCCAAGCAGTGCGACCAGAGAAGTAGCGAAACTGCGTGGTCAAATTGAAAAAGAGCTGGTTTGGTATGAACTTGGCCCTACTTTGGATGATTTGTCTAACTTGATCCTTTCGGTTGTGGGTAAAGGGCAGCGCGAGTTTAGTAACTTTCTGAAGGTGCTCGATGAGCGCTTGAGTAAAGTTCAGGACTTTTTGGTAGAGAGTCAGAGTATTGATGACACCTGGCAAGATAAAAACGAAAAATTTGATCAACATATGCGTGATCAAGTCGATGAAATGACTCAGCGTGTGGGAAAAGCTGTCGATATAGATGATTTGAAACGATCTATTTCGGAGCACTTGGACAGCATATCCAGTGCTGTAGATCAGCATGCTGGTGATGCAGTTGAACACCAGCAAGCAAAAGAAGAAGAGGTCGAGGTCCTAAAAGAGCGCATCAAAGCGATGGAAGAAGAGACTCGTTATATTCGTAAACGCTTGAAGGAAGAGCGAGATAAAGCATTAAAAGATTCTTTAACGTCGTTGCCTAATCGAGAGGCTTATGACGAACGTTTTGAGCTGGAGCTTGAACGTTACAAACGTTATAAAAAGCCGGCTACACTGGTGGTGGCGGATATCGATTTCTTCAAAAGTATTAATGACAACTATGGTCACCTATCGGGCGATAAAGTTCTACAGATTATTGCCAAGGAAATTCAAAATAGAATACGCAAGACCGACTTTGTTGCGCGCTATGGTGGCGAAGAGTTTGTGATTATTTTGCCAGAAACAGATTTGCAAACTGCAAAGCAGGTAATTGAAAAAGTAAGGGAAATGATCGGTCGCTTACCTTTTCATTTTCGCGATGAAAAGATTCAAATTACCATGTCTTTTGGCTTAAGTGTCTTTGAAGAAGGCCTGGATCAGGGGCAGTTATTTGAACGAGCAGACTCTGCACTGTATCAAGCAAAAGAAAATGGCCGAAACAGGGCAGAAGTGCGGAGTGAAGCATCTTCTGACTAGGTAAATTTCGGGTCTTGACCTAGACTTATTGTTAGGGAAAGAAATTAGCAAAGAGCAAAACGGTATGAGTGAGCAGCAGTACGAAATTGTATTTTACGGCAAACTGGTTGAAGGCTTTTCGGAGCAAGAGACCAAGCAACACGTTGCGCAGCTATTTAAAACAAGCGTAGACCAAGTAGAGCGCATGTTTACTGGCAAGCGGGTGGTGATACGTAATAAGCTCGACCAGGAAACGGCAAAGAAATATATCCTTGCGATGAGTAAGCGTGGCGCTGATTGCCAAGTTGAGGCGATGGGCAGTCCGGGTGTCAAAGTAGACTTTAGTGCGCCAGCTCCTCAGGCTGCGCCAACGCCAACGCCAACGCCAACGCCAACGCCAACGCCAACGCCAACGCCAACGCCAACGCCAACGCCAACGCCAACGGCTAAGGCTCCCTTAACGGCCAGTGCTTCAAAGACCGATTTGCAGAATGTTGCCAGCAAAACCGGCCTTAATTTGGCAGGGGAAAAAGTCGACGAGATACTATCAGATACGCACTTTCAAGTTGGCGAGGTGGGCGAGCGCTTATCAGAAGTACATGAAGAGGTCATGGCAGAATTCCATGAGCTGGATAATGTGACGATTGCGCCTGTTGGCAGTGATATTGCTGAAAAGAAAGAAGAGCTTCCACCGGTGATTCCGGATACTTCTCATTTAAGTTTAAAGTAACCTTAACTGTCACTTGGCAAAGGTAGCCAAGTGATTTCGTCACCTTCCTTCCAAGCCGGATACTTCTTCATAATACTCAAAAATATGTCAGACTCTTTGTAGTCTGACAACCAGCGCTTGAGATAGTCGTAAGGGCTCGCATCAAACCATTCTAGGTCTACATGTGCAAATTGTCGTATAAAGGGAAAGATGGCGAGATCTGCCAGGCAGGCCTGCTCGCCAAAAAGAAAAGTTTGGTTTTGTAAGCGCTTGTCCAAAAGCTCTAAAAAACCTTCGCCTTGCTTGCGATATTCCTGCTCACTTTGTTCTGGGTGGCGGTCTGCATATTTGTATCGATCAAGCTTATCTTTGAATTCACCGTCATTGATTGAAATAAGGTCGAGCATCTCGTTAAGTTTGGAAGCATCTAAAAAGTTGTCTGGATCGTATCGTTTGAAAGCCCACTTCATGATATCCAGGCTTTCATCAATCACTTGCGGGGCCTCGGATTCTGAATGATGAAGGATGAGCACCGGAACGGTACCTTTCGGAGAATAATGCAGCATTGTCGCTGGCTTATTTCGTAAGACAATTTCCCTTATCTGAATCTTTTCCTGGCTAAGAGTCAGGGCCAACCGTGCTCTCATGGCATAAGGGCAGCGTCTGAAGGTGTATAGAATTGTCGAAGGCATGGGCGCAACCGTGTTTTGAAAACAGGCATGATTCCATTTGCTTTAACTAAAAGCAATTGAAGTTCTAAGTTGTACAGGTGTTATCGACTGGAATAAAAAAAGAGGGCCGAGGCCCTCTTAGAGTTAGTACTGCTTTATTAGTTATCGTTTTGGGTGTGTCTGGTAGGGAGGCTCAAATTTGTTTTATTGAGCCAATAGAGTTTGAACGATTTCAATACCTGCAGCTTGGTGAGCTTGCGTAGTTGGGTGAATTTCATCATAGAACAAGAAGCCAGTAGCTGTTACGTAACCATCACACTCAGGGTGAAGTGCACCACCTTGAGATAGCATGTAAGCACATGCGTCGTCAGTATTGGTGTAGCCATAGTCTTCAGCGTTGTCGACTTGATCAGTCAAGAAGCTGAATAGGTCGTACTCGATAAAATCGACACCTGTTTGATGCTCAAGACGAGCCAATTTACGATCCAGCTTGCGATTGAACTTAGCTGAAAGCTTAGTAGTAACTCGTACAAGGCGGTTCGCTTTGCGCTCTTGGCGAGTCGTTTGAGTGTTTGCAAGTAAGCCAGCAACAACCAAATCAGTTTCGGGGATCGCGCCGATATCTGGAGCATTAGATACTAGAATGTGCTGAGCACCAGAAGCGATCAATTTTTCGATTTGAGCAATTTCAGATTCAACAGCTGCTTTCAATGAAGCATTAGCTGCCTGACGAATAGCCTGACGTTCTTCAGCTGTAGAAGCGAAAACTGCTCCTGAGCGAATTTCACGTGCTGCACGAATGTCATTGCCACCGATTAATACGATGTATAGCGCGTCTGAAGGAGCAACACCTGCATTGATTTGTAGGAAAGCATTAACCTGGGTAGGTAGGTTGATGTCCGGTGTAGATTCATCACCATCTTCGTCAACTGCTTTTGCACCAGCAATAGCAAAGTTGTTACCAGTATAACCACCCGCTAAGTGTAGCGATGGTGTTAGGGTATGACCTAGTGCTGCTGCAACGAATTCTACCGCTACAGGGCCATTGGTGAAACGTTCACCATAGGTTTGGTCTGGTGCAATGGCATTAAGGTTACCATTATCAGAAAGGCTATCGCCAAATACGTATACATTACTGTAGCCGTTCGCATTAACCGCGAATGCAGCAACAAGTAGTGACGTCAGTGTCACCAACTTCAATTTCAGGCTTTTCATCAATCGACTCCGTTAATTTTCTTAATTTTGTTTTTTTCATGTATGTAAGTGTTTTATATGTTCTTAAAGAACTATTCTTTTTCAGGTTCTTTCTTGTCTGACTTTTTTGGGGGACTCCTCCAAAGCAATGACAAGTAAGTGATTTAAACCATATAAAAAAGAGGATTACGAAGCTGTGGCAAAGAAGGGTAATTTAGGTAACTTAGGTTAAATTCAGAGTTTTCAGTGAGACTTGGTTCAAAACTAATCAAATTTCATCGAGATGAGTTCTTATATTACTTGGAATATTGCAAACAAAACCCATGATAAAACGAGTAAAGACCAGGGTAACCACGTCTGTGCTTTAGGTGGCTGAACATGCTCTTCAAGCTGTTTTTCTTCACTACTGCTTGCCATCTGTTTGGCTTTTTCTGCAGCTTTTAATTGCTTGTCGAGCTCTCGGCTTTTGGCTTTGTGCTGTTTTTTATACTGCTCAATCCCTTTTTGAATACCCTGGGCAATGATTTTTGTTTGTTCTTTCGTTTGGCCTGGGCGTTGGTTCGCTTTTGCCAGCTTATTAGCTTCTTCCAGCGTCCGCTCGCTTCCTTTTGAGTGCCGCTTATCATATTTTGCCATTTTACTTCCTTGGTTCTATTTGGGGGTGAGCTGATGAGGGAATTGATTGCAAGTGATCTAGCCTATGAATAGTTGTCTTCAACACGCCTGGTTAGTTCAGATAGTTCCTGTGTATCTTGTTCATTCAAGTCGCAGTTAGCCAAAACGAAGTTTGCCGTGCGCACTACGGCTCGCCACCTGGGCCTATCAGGGATAGTACGAGCGCTCAGGTACTTGTCAAAGGTTCGAGTTTTAACCGTGGTGCCGTCCACGTATACACGCCAGCAGCGACTTTGCTCTGCCAGGTCAACCTTTGTCTTATTTGTTGAGCGCTCCCAAATATTTAGTGAGTTCCTCAACAGTTCGACAATAAGCTCTTTGCCATCAAATTCGGTTTTATCATCGTGTTCAAGAGCTGGAGGAGAGTCTATACATTGAACTGAGTCTGTATCGCCTATTTGTTCACTGATTTGCTCTCCCGCATGATCAGGATCAATGAGAACATGCCTTAGTGCCCCTTCAATTTCATTGATTTTACGCCGACTTTCGCTCAGCTCATGAGTTAGTGCTGCCAGGGCATTATCAGTCTGTAAAGGCTTACCTTCAACCTGTTCTGGCGACAGTTCTCTTTGGTCGATAACCAAGGCTAAATAAGGTTGACCGGACTCGTTAACGTATTTGATGGAAGCGTGCCATACAGCCTGCTCGCCGGGTTCACTCATCAAGTCTATTGAGTAGGCCGAATCGGGCTTTTCGACTAACGCTTTCTCCAGTTGAGAGAGTAGCTCTGGCAAAACGAAGTCGCTAATGGGGCGCCCTAGTAGGCTGGACTCGGATGATTCACCAAGTTTGTGGCTAAATTCTTGTAGCGCTCTATCATTCGTGTAAGCAATATTGAGTTGCTCGTTGATGACGATAATAAGTTCTTCACTAATATCCAGAACGTTAAGCAACTTCGAATTAAGTTCGGATAACTCTTCTTCCAGGGCTTCTCGTTTAGCGATCTCGTTGCGAAGCTTCTGGTTTTCCTGGTTCGCGATCCAGCACCTTCTTACGCTTAGCTGACTTTCTACGCGGGCGATTAGTTCTTTATTATGATAGGGCTTGATGAGGTAATCATTGGCACCTTGGCTCAGGGCGCTGACAATATCGGATATTTGATGCCGTGCTGTCAGCATGATGATGGGGAGTTCATAGCTGTCGAACTGCTTCCGAACCAGGGTGCAGACTTCAATGCCGCTCATTTTTGGCATCATAAAGTCGAGTAATATCAGGTCAGGTACTTGTTGGTTGAGCCTGGCTAGAGCGCTAATTCCATCCGGGAAGACTTCATATCGATAACCTTGTTGTGACATCAGGCTGGAAACCAGCTCCAGGTTTACGGGTTCATCGTCGACGATAAATATCAGCGGAGTCATTTCTTCGCTACCGCCTTCAAACGATAAATCGGGTAGTTTTGCAGAGGTTTCGCTGGTAGAAACCTGAGTTTCCTTAGTGATAATAGGTGCTTGAGTGGCTGGTAGAGCGGTTTCAGCTAATTGCTTATTGGCTTCCTGATTGCTGACCAAACCAGCGGGTAAGGATAGGGTGACATCTGTGCCTTGATTGGCCTGGCTTTTAATCGTTAGGGAACCGCCGTGCAATTCAACAAGCTGTTTACTGATGGCTAGGCCGAGCCCGGTTCCGCTTGCTGAAGGGTGACCTTCAACATGGACTTGCTCGAAGGGACGAAACAGGCTGTGTAGTTTCTCTTCAGGGATACCGACACCTGTATCAGAGATCTTAATTAATACTTCTTCTCCTACCTGGTAAGCGCTTAGTGTGATTTTGCCTTGTTCGGTATATTTGACGGCATTGCCTAGTATATTGATCAATATTTGCTGCACGCGAAACTCATCTGCATTTAAGTTTCTAACCTTAGGTGAAATCTCTGCTTTTAACTCAATAGGCTTCTTATCCAGAAGAGGTTTCATGGTGGTAAGTACTAACTCTGATATAGACTGAAGATCTATGGGAGCGATATTCAGTTTTAGCTTTCCATGTTTGATACTCGAAAAATCAAGAATGTCGTTCACCAGGATATTCAAGCGCTGCGAGGTGTTAGAGATAAGCTCAATCTTGTTTTTTTGGTCTGGACTTAAGCTCTGCTGATCACTTTCGATTAATACTTTTGCTAGCCCCGAGATACCTTGTAAAGGCGTTCGTAGTTCGTGAGAGGTAGTGGCCAAAAACTCATCTTTGAAGGCATCCATTTCGATAAGTTCTTTATTTCGACTTTTTAGTTGCTTCGACATCGCCTCTACTAAGTCTAGGTTCTTCAGATAGTTCCGTTGAAGGGCGATGGACTGGGAGATAACAAAAGCCAGTACGCCAAAATGTGCGACATTAAAAGGTGTGCCGAAAATACCATTGGCTTTGAGTACATCATGAATAACGGTAAGCGCCAAAATAAGTAAACTGGCGCCAAAAGCTTTAACCCGTTTTCCACCTGCTTGAACAACTTTTAAGTACATAGCCATTGCAAAGGTGACGCTAATTAATACCAGTACCTGAAATGCCACATTCAACTCGGTGTATATTCGGTTCTCGAATGCCAGGCAGATAAAGACAAAGGGGGTGATTAGCACCCATGAGACTCTCATGGTAAAGGCCGGGATATATTTCCGGTATAAGGCGCTAAAGAAGCCCATAAAGAAAGGAAGCGTCAGGTAAAAACTTAAATGCTCAAGGCGTTGGAGGCTTGCCCAGCTGAACCAGTCAAATAAGTGCAGAACCCGCTCATCAATCATTAAGCGCCTGAAGCCCACAGCCAAGCACAATAGACCAAAGTATAGAGCGCTAACCTCTTTTGAGCGGAAGGCGAATAATGAAAAATTATACAGGCCGATTGCAATTAGAATTGAGCCAAAGAAGACTGCCGATATGATCGGACGATACTCCATATTGAAACGGCCGGCCTCGCCCGTCATGCGTAGACTAAACCATATGCCGCCCTCGCGATAATGGTGATTAGACAGATGAATCACGATATCTAGTTCGCTAGCATGATTGGTGAGTTTGATTACTCTGGGTCTAAACTCAGGCGTTTCAGTGCTCTGATAATAACCGGGCTTACCGTTTTGGGCGCTAAGATTGCCGTTGATGTAAAGCTTGTAGGCGCTTGGCATGTCAGGAATATAGAGATAGATAGGCTCCAAATTCTGTGGCACCAGAACTTTTGCATGATACGTTGCAAGACCCAGAGGAGGATAGATTACCTGCTGTTCTTGAATGTGCTCACCCTTCATTGTGTCAACGCGTTGATTCTCGACAAAGCGATAGGGGTTTTTATTCCAAACACCGGGAACGGGAAATTTAATGGGGCTTTCTTCTGTCTTGTAGATGTCCTGAGGTGGAATGAAGCGGTTCCAGTAAGTATTCCAATAGCCGTCAAGGCTAAAAGATTGTTTGCTAGACCAATCTTTGTCTCGCAGGTCGATAACAAGGAGTTTATTCGTGCTTGCTTGAGCCGTATTACTTTCGGCCTGCAATGCAGAAGATACACCGGCTAAAAATAGGAAAAAAATGAGAAAGAGTGTATTTAAGCACGAGAGCTTAAGCATGTCTGACAGCCACTTATATTTTTATTATTGATCAATCATAAGGTTTATTGGCCGCTATGTCAGTGCACTCGTCTGCTTTATTGGTATTTTCTCGGTTTTTAATAAGGGCCTTAATTTCGCCAGAAAGCAGGGGTAAACAATATCAATAAAGTGAAGATCTCTAGGCGGCCCATTAGCATGGCAAAGCATAGAACCCACTTAGCGGTATCGGGAATGTCGCCGTAGTGTTGTGCGACATCACCTAAGCCTGGGCCTAAATTGTTAATACTGGCACCGACAGCTGACCAGGCAGTGACTTGGTCCAAGCCCGTTGCCAGTAACATTAAGAGCAAAATAACGAAGACGAACAAGTAAACCGAAAAGAAGCCCCAAACAGCTTCAATCACACGGTCGGGAACCGGCTTTTTGCCAAGTTTTACTGGAATAATGGCGTTGGGATGAATTAGACGTTGGATTTCTCTCAAGCCTTGCTTGTAGATGAGTAAGATTCGAATCGCCTTCATGCCACCGCCGGTTGAGCCTGCACAGCCGCCAACAAAGGCAACAACGAATAAGAGGAAGGGCAGTACGAATGGCCAGGCTGTGAAGTCTGCTGTAGCAAAGCCAGTGGTTGTTGCGATGGAAACAACTTCAAAGGCGCCTCGAATCATAGAGTCAGAGAAGCTATAAGTATCGGTGAAGTAAAGCGTTGCGATCGTAATAATGGTTACGATCAACATGAGCGATGCGTAAAAGCGGAACTCGGGGTCCATAAAGTACGTTCGCCAGCTATTGCTTCGCCATGCAGTGAAATGCAGCGCGAAATTAACCCCGGCGATAAACATAAAGAAGATGGCGATTAGTTCAATTACGCTATTATCGAAATAGCCAATACTGGCATCATGGGTTGAATAGCCGCCGATGGCGATGGTCGAAAAACTATGGCCTATGGCGTCAAACAGGGTCATTCCAGCGGCCCAGTAAGATAGCGCGCAAGCGACTGTTAGCCCGAGGTATATATACCAAAGAGCTTTGGCGGTTTCGGTGATTCGAGGCGTTAATTTACTGTCTTTTACCGGGCCGGGAGTCTCTGCTCGGTATAGCTGCATACCACCAATGCCTAGCATTGGAAGAATGGCGACAGCCAGTACGATCAAGCCCATGCCGCCAAGCCATTGCAATTGTTGTCGGTACCACAAGATAGATTTGGGCAGGTCATCTATCCCGGTAATGACGGTCGCGCCAGTGGTGGTTAGCCCCGATAGGGACTCAAAGTAAGCATCAACGAAGCGTAAATCAGGGGAGTCAGATAAATATAAGGGCACTGAACCACTCAGGCTGAGCACCAGCCAGAAGAGAACCGTTACGATAAAACCATCTCGTACACGAAGCTCCTTTTTATGGTTTCGAACAGGCAGCCAGATGATTAGCCCTAAGCCTAGCGTAATAACAAAAGCATCGAGGAAGGCATGGAGCTGATTATCGTTATAGATGAGCGAAACAATGATCGGCGGGAGCATGGTCAGGCTAAAAATCATCAGCAGGATGCCTAGAATTCGGCTGACTGTAGACAAATGCATCCGGTTGTATCTCCCAAAAAACTACTAAAACAGGGTTAGAAAAAAGCGAGTCCGACTTGGAACAGCTTCTCGACTTCGCGAACTCTTTTCTTATCGACCAGGAAGAGGATAACGTGATCGTCTTGCTCGATGCGGATATGGTCGTGAGCGATTAATACTTCCTGGTGACGGACAATTGCGCCGATGGTGGTACCGGTTGGTAAAGGTATCTCATCGACTCGTTTACCGACAACCTTTGAGGAGCGCTCGTCGCCATGTGCTACGGCTTCGATCGCCTCAGCTGCTCCTCGTCGTAAGGCGTGAACATTAACGACATCTCCTTTTCGGATATGGGTTAGCAGGCTGCCAATGGTGGTTTGTTGAGGCGATATGGCAATGTCGATTTCACCGCCTTGGATCAGATCGACATAATCAGGGTTGCTGATCAAGGCCATCACCTTGCGAGCACCAATGCGCTTGGCAAGCATCGAGGCCATGATGTTTGCTTCATCATCATTGGTCACGGCGATGAAAACATCAGTATCTTCGATGTTCTCTTCCAATAGCATGTCTTTATTGGCGGCATTACCATGCAGAACAATGGCCTTTTCGAGTTGCTCGGAAAGTGCCACGCAACGCTCGTGATGGTTTTCAATGATTTTTACTTGATAACGACGTTCCAGGTACTTGGCTAAGCGAAAACCAATGTTACCGCCACCAGCGATAATAATTCGCTTGTACTTATTTTCCAAAGGCTGCAGTTCGCTCATTACCGCGCGAATATGGTCGGTCGCGGCAATAAAGAAAACCTCATCATCTTCTTCAATCACCGTGTTACCAGAAGGAATGATTGGTTGGCCTTTTCTGAAAATTGCTGCCACTCGGGTGTCGATAGTGGGCATGTGCTGTCGGATCAAGGATAAGGCATGACCGACCAAGGGGCCGCCCTGGCATGCTCTGATGGCAACGAGTCTGGCCTTACCGTTTGCCAGGTCTAGTGCTTGTAAAGCGCCAGGATATTCCAATAAGCGGGTAATATGTTTGGTAACAACCTGCTCGGGGCTGATGAGTACATCAATGGGAAAGGCTTTGTTAGAAAACAGCTCTTTCTTGGCTAAATAAGGTGTCGCTCTGACCCGGCAGATTTTGGTGGGTGTCTGAAATAGTGTATAAGCAACCTGACAGGCGGCCATATTAACTTCATCACTATTTGCAACTGCAATCAGCATGTCTGCATCTTCTGCGCCCGCCTGGGCAAGAATGTTAGGGTGAGCACCCTGGCCGTGAATTGTGCGTATGTCTAAATGATCCTGAAGCTCACGCAGTCGAGCGCCATTGTGATCAATGACGGTGATGTCGTTTTCTTCATTTGCGAGGTTTTCAGCAAGCGTTCCGCCTACTTGCCCTGCACCGATAATGATAATTTTCATAAGGTTGATCTACGCACCGGTTTATTCAGTCATTTGACCCGTGGGCTATAATATACCGACAAAATTTAGGGTCAATCGCCAATTCAGTAAAATGACTCTTTTCATCCCCTAAACACGGTTAATCTGATAAATCTTGCTTCTTATTCGGGTATTTCGCTTCCGCGTTTTTTTAAACGGGCGTAGAAAAAACCATCATGACCGTTTTCTTGAGGGAATAATTGACGACCAAACCCGGTATCTTGCCCCCAGGGTGCATCGATCTTGAATAATTCGGCCTGATCTTGCTGTCTTAAGAATCGCTCGATAATTCGGCTATTCTCTTGTGGGAAGATAGAGCAGGTTGCGTATACCAATATCCCGCCTGGTTTGAGTGTTTTCCACAAGCTTGTAAGTAGCTGAAGTTGAAGTTCAGCCAATGCTTTTATATCACCTTCTTTGCGCAATAGTTTGATGTCAGGGTGGCGTCGAATGACTGCGCTGGCGCTGCATGGTGCATCGAGCAGGATTCGGTCAAAATGCTTACCGTCCCACCACTGCTCAAGCTCTTCGGCGCGTGATACCTTAAGTTCTGCCTGTAAATTTAGTCGTTTAAGGTTTTCATCGATCTTTGCGGCTCGACTTGCTTCAGAGTCTAGCGCCGTCAGGTGAATACCTGTTTGGGATTCCAGGATCGCACAGGTTTTTCCGCCTGGTGCGGCACAGGCATCGAGTACCTTATGGCCTTCTTCTAGTTCCAGTAAGTCACAACATAGTTGGGCTGCTTCATCCTGAACGCTTGCTGCGCCCTCGCGAAACTTGGGTAAAGCGGCTACGGGAACCGGTTTGAGCAACTGGATGCCGAAAGAACTGAAGGCGCAAGTTTGCGCTTCAATTTCCTGTTCCGTTAGTAAATCCAGGTAGTGTTGTCTTGGTTCGTCACTTTCAGCGAACTGTCGATTAACTCTCAGTGTCATCGGAGGGCGTGCATTTCCCTGGCGAAGAATATCTTGCCACTTTTCTGGCCAGTTATGTTTAACCTTTTCTTTAATCCACTCAGGGTAGCTGGCATTAATGATTTCGTTTGTTGCTTCACCTGCTTCGATCGCTGGCAGGGCGGATATTTTTCGAAGCACTGCATTGATCAAAGGCTTAAAGTGCTCTATTCCCAGCTCGGCAGCGGCTTGCACAGTTTCATTAATTGCAGCGTGGGCGGGTGTGCGCATG
>NZ_LWEY01001723.1:0-936 GCF_001634935.1 Oleiphilus sp. HI0043
TGTCATCCGCTGAAAACATATTGACATTAAGAACGCCATCGACAGACCGGGTTCAACATTGATGAACCCGTCTATCTCGCTTTACTTAACCTGATACGAACTGAGGGGCGAAGCCTATGCTCCAGATGACGACTGTACCGACTCTTGTTGCTACAAGGTAAACGAGAGCGACAGTCAAGATAGCGCCGCTAAACAACAATGCGCGTTCTTTGCTAATACCCATGACAATCGGTAAACCGTCGTAGATCAAGAATCCTGCATATACTGCCGCTATAAGATATACAGCCATGTTGAAAATAGGTTCAGGGTTTAAAAGGGCGATACCAGCCAAAAAAAGTGGCGTACAAGAATAGGCTGCCAAGGCGATACCGTTTGCTGCATATTCATCATGTTTGCCTCCATAGGTTTTAGACATCCAATCGATTGCCCAGCCAAGCCCAAATACACCAATAAGCATTGCGATGTAGGTGATTATGTTGAGTTGCAAAGCGCTCTGGGTCGTCAGTTTAGTGATTTGCCCATCGCCAACTTGCCAACCAAACTGTGTCGTCGATATATAGGCGCATATTGGGCTAATCATTGCTAGAACGGCAATGTATGCAACATAAATTCTTCCCGGATTACTATGTTCTTTGCGGATCGATTCCCATTCTTCATCAGGGTGAGTGAACATTCCAAAAGCATGATTCAGTAACATTGTATTTCCCCATATTTTCCAAAAGAATATTTGCTTGATAGTAGACTTGAAATTTGCCTTTCTCATCGATCCGTTACGCTAGGAATCAATTAATGGATCACTCGGTTTTTTGCTCGTCTTTGTTCGGTATCTCTATTACTCGTGTATGATTGGCCAGTCGGCAGCATCGCGAGAGTCTAAATTTGGATCCGTTTCAGCTCCCCAGCGTTTTTGATACAAACCGTCAGGGTCATAGAGTC
>NZ_LWEY01001724.1:0-1238 GCF_001634935.1 Oleiphilus sp. HI0043
GATAAACAAAAGTATGATGTACTATTGTCTATCGTTTTATATTCTTTATTTTTATTTTCCGTGGCGCTATCTCCCTTTGATTTTGAGTTATCACTCAAAGCAATAAAACAAAAGCTTATCTACGATAGCAACGTCATACCTTTCAAGGCTCACTTCTCAGCACGGTCAATTGGCGCCGCAGTTGACATCGTTCGAGAAGTCCTACTCTATTTACCCCTTGGCAGCTTATTATCACTATACCTGAGTCTAAAATATAAAACGCTCGTAATTCTTACCGTCACCTTGTTATATGGATTGAGCATTGAACTACTGCAAGTTCTCGTTATTGGTCGTTATGTCGATTTAACTGACTGCTTATTAGCATCGCTAGGCGGGCTTATTGGTGCCACCACGGCACATTTATTCGCTTCGGCTAGTCCGTCAGTGAAGGAGCATTAACCGAGCGCTACAAAATTAGACAACACTCGGAACTAAAGCCAGCCCTTTCTTCAGCTTTCACAGGCAAAGTGTTTAGCCTTGATAACACTTTTGATACTCTTCATTAGCAGACTCCAACGAAAAGTTCTCAATCATATGCTCCCTTGCTTTTTCACCCAAGCTTCGACGCAACTCATCATCTTCACATAATTGTGTAATAAGTTTTGTCAGGTTCTCAACATCAGCATACTCATATAAAAAGCCGGTTTGATCATCCAATACTAACTTAGGGCTATCCCCCACATTTGTCGCTATCACGGGTATTCTTCTCGCCATAGCTTCCATAATGGCCAAAGAAAGCCCTTCCTGCTCAGAGCAAACCGCCAAGACATCGAAAGAGCCGTACACCTTATCTCTATCAAGCTCCATCCCGTGAAATATACACTGCCCATCGTTCAAAGCCTCTAAAGCCAAAGCTTCTAACTTGCTGCGTTCAGGACCATCACCAAAGAAGTGGATTTCTATCTTTTCTCTCAATGTAGCATCCAACCGACTAACCGCATTGATCAGGCCTTTCTGCCCTTTCAATGCCACCATGCGCCCCACAGAACCTATACGAAGCTTCGTTGACTCGATGTTAGCCACTTGCAGTGGTACAAACACACCATTGCTAATCGTCACAAGTTTTGACTCTTTCCAACCGTGCGTATTGTAGAAAGCCTTCTTCCCTGCATCAGAGACAAAAGTCACCCAAGATACAAACAAGTTGGCGAAACGATGAATTAAACGCCACTTCTTACTCGCCAAAGGAGCGATTCCAT
>NZ_LWEY01001725.1:0-571 GCF_001634935.1 Oleiphilus sp. HI0043
CTGATTATAAGGTGGGTGAACCTTATCCGGATCCTTTTGCTTCGGATCAGGTCTTGTTCACGATTACTAAAGACAATATGGCTCAGTATGCAGATAAGTTGTCTGATGGTCAGAAGAAGACCCTGGAGCGATACTCTACTTATAAAATGAAGGTGTATCCTACTCATCGTTCAGTTGGTTATATTGATAAATTCGGTGAGTATTTCAAGCATAATGCGACTAATGCTGAAATGGTTGATGACGGGAATGGCGTGCAAGGCTATAAAGGTGCAATTCCTTTCCCAATTCCAAAGAATGCTAAAGAAGTTGTTTGGAACCATATTATGCGTTCAAGAGGGGGAAGCTTTGTTCGTGACTACGTACAGGTTACACCTACTGAATCAGGAGACTTCTCACCAATTCGTTTCGTAGAACATTATTCTGAGCGATTGGAATTGACGGATGCTGCAAAGAATGGAGATAAAAACGTCTTTTGGTATTTTAAGCAGCGCGTAGCTTCACCGGCTCGTTTGGCGGGTAACGTTCTACTTATCCACGAAACAATTGACCAAGTTAAAGAACCACGTAGAGC
>NZ_LWEY01001726.1:0-863 GCF_001634935.1 Oleiphilus sp. HI0043
TGGCGAAAGAATATGGTGACCAATCTCGTGAGCAAGCACTTCAACTGCATAGTCTTGAAGCTTGTATTTGGTGATCGCTTCTAAATCAACTACGACAGCCTGATCATTCAAACGGATCATGGCAAAGCTACCAGATAAGCCCTGTTTTGAAGCTTCTAGATGCGTCTCACATAAAAGTGGGTTTCTTAATTGTGTATAGCGACTCCACAAAGCAAGCGCTTCACTCCAGGATGACTGCCAACGCTCTAAAAGCGACTCGTCGGTTATCATGATGAGCGACCTTTACTTGTATTCAAGACCGCAGATCCCGAACACTCAGTAATGATGACTGAGAAAGTCTCCGGCGAGGTAAATACGAGTGTATCGTCAAGTTGTGCGACCGAATTGATATCTGTAAGGTCGCTGAAACGGCCGAGCGATATGAGTTTTGGGTTGTAACTTATCTGTTGATCTATTTGTTTTAGGTCTTCAGGTTGTAGATTATCGCTGGGAATGAGTGTCGCCCCAAATGAATCGGCATAGAGTCTCCAAATATGCGTGTCAGAAAGAACATACAGTTGGTCACCTTCAACGAAGATCTTGGGTGGCAACGGAAAATCTCCGCCAACAAGGCTGCATTTGCCAACGCGGTATTTTTCACGAATCTCCGTACCGTTTGTGCTTGTCTTTATTTGTTGAGGTTCAAACCATCTACTCGTTTTTAATTGATCAAAGTGGTAATTCAGATCGTGACTGTCAGAGAGCTTAAATAGTTTTCTGGTTACTCGGTCTGGTAGCTCATTGATTTTTTTCAGCGCTATCTCTCTATACTGAGCCAATCCCGCCAACCAAGCACAAACAACGCCTGTTGTCTTGAACTGTTC
>NZ_LWEY01001727.1:0-1294 GCF_001634935.1 Oleiphilus sp. HI0043
CAGAATCGTTAATAATTTGGGTTAGAGAAAAAAGATTGAACGATGCCAGGTTTTCTGCGATCGAGCTACTCAACGCTTGGGCTTGGACGAGTGCTTGTTGGTTGAGGTTATGTTTTAGCAGAACGATACGCTTCTCTAACTCGGTATCAAATGCTTGCTTGTGTAGGTTTATTTGAAGGTGAGTGCTGACATAAAGCACAAGTAAAAGTGCACTAGCAATGATGAAAAGTAGTTTGTTGCGAATTCCCATGCTTAGACTTCTGTCTCCGTACAGCTACTTATTGGATAAATGCTCTCTTAAGCAGGTGAGTATATCCTCTATTTCCCAGGGCTTGCCAAAACAGGCGGCAAGATTCGCTTGTTCATAGGCTTCTTGGACTGCTGAGCTATCGGCATGACCCGTGAGTATTATCTTGATGATATCAGGGAACATGGCATGAACGTCAATCAAGAACTTATCGCCTTTGGTAACAGGCATAATGTAGTCCGAAATGATGGCTACAATCTGTTCACCATCTTTAAAGGGCCTGTACCATCGCGATACGATGCATTGAGCTTCCTTGATTGGTCACTTCCGATGCCTGCGCTTAGTGTTGTTTCTTGTGTATTCTGAGCCGTTTTGGTGATGATGTTAATTACGGCGACAAAAGCATTGGCTCCGTAGAGTGCTGAGCCAGGGCCACGGACAATTTCTACCCGGCTAATGTCATCGACAATAAAGTTGTTGTAAGAGCTTAGTGCACCACCATTTACCAGGTTGTTATTGTTAGCGTGGCCATTGATTAGAAATAATACTTTTTCACTGAAGTCTGTTTTTAGCCCTCTTATCTCGAGGGTAGACCTTCCCATATTAGTTTGGTAAACACCTAAGCCAGGTACGCGCTTTAGTGCGTCCATTAGGTTGCGCGCACCCATTCTTTTTAAGTCAGCAGCGGTAATGACGGTAACACTTGCTCCACTTTTCTTAATATCTTCCAAAGTCTTAGTTGCCGTAGAAACATAAGTCTCTGCCTGTAGCCACTGTATTTCTTCTTGTAATGGCGATACGGATTGAGCAGGGGCTAATGTTTGGGAAAGTGCTGATGCGCTAGCGGCGGCAAGAATAGCAAAGCTTATGTTTTGAAACTTTGAGCGGCGGATCATAGTGACTCCAAAATATTATTAGAATTGTCGTGGTTGATGACGTTATCTCTAGCGCGACACACCTTTCGGCGGCACGCTAGATTTTAACTATGGGAGAATGTATTGGTCTGGTTTCGCCCGCCTTCTTTAGAGGCATATAAGGCTTGGTCAG
>NZ_LWEY01001728.1:0-744 GCF_001634935.1 Oleiphilus sp. HI0043
GATTATCCTCTCTTGGGCACTTACTGATGATACGCTTCACATCAGGAATGAAGCCCATGTCCAGCATACGGTCAGCTTCATCTATAACCAAAAAGTCGATCTGATCCAGATACAAATCATTGCTGTTGAGGAAGTCGATCAGACGCCCTGGTGTCGCAACCAAAATATCGATAACGGTATTGCGCACATAATCTTTTTGCTTTTGGTAGTCGATGCCGCCCAGCACTGAATAAATCGACATATCCATATGTTTAGTCAGGGCAACAGCATCTTTCTCTATCTGCAGCGCCAGCTCTCGTGTTGGCGCAATAATCAGTGCTCTGGGTTCACTTGCATAACGATCACCTTTTGGCACAGGTCGAGATAGCAAGTCATTAATAATGGTAATCAGGAAGGCTGCAGTTTTGCCGGTGCCCGTAGCAGCCTTACCAATGGCGTCATAGCCTTTTAAAGTGTGAGGTAGAGATTCTGCCTGAATGTCGCTGCAATATTCATATTTCAGATCAGCGATGCCATGCAATAAGTCATTTTGCAAACCTAAATCGTGAAAGCGGGTCTTGCCTTCCTCGGGCGCTACGACATATTGCTCAGCACTCCAAGCCTGTTTTTTTGGCGCTACACTCGCCCCTTGTTCTTGTACATTAGCTTGAGCGCTTCCTTTCTTGCCACCTTTGTGTTGAGGCTTACCTGCTGTTTCAGGTTTTGGGTGTTTCTTTGCTTGAGGTTTATTGGCGCCCCCTTCTT
>NZ_LWEY01001729.1:0-1088 GCF_001634935.1 Oleiphilus sp. HI0043
AAGCGTCGCCAGATTCTTGCGCAGATGGGAGAAAGGGCAGACCCGGATCTTATCGAAGAGTCTTTGTTAAAGTCTTCAGTTTTAGAAGGCCTGATCAACGAAAAGATCTTGGTATTGGACGCAGAAGGTAAAGATTTATATATCTCAGACGAGGCTGTTGAAAACTACATTCGTAATATTGACCAATTCAAGGTCGATGGAAAGTTCAGCAATGAACGAATGCAGATGATTTTGCGTAATGCTGCGTTAACTTTGAAATCATATAAAGAGTCCTTGAAATCCCAGTTTGTTATTGACCAGGCGCGTTCAGGCTTGATCGCTTCAGCATTTGTTGTCGGTAACGAGAGAGATGAGATTGTTGCATTGGATCGTCAAACAAGAGACTTTGGTCTGGCTACAGTTTTCAAAAGTGATTATATAGAGTCAATCGCGGTAAGTGACGAAGATGTCGCGACTTATTATGAAGAGCATAAAGATGCGTATAAGAAAGCGCGTAATGTTGATGTCTCTTATTTAACGATTGATCGCGCGTCTCTTGCCGAATCAATTGAGGTGGATGAAGAGCGAATCATGGTAATGTACGAAACTGAGAAAGCAGAATTCGTAGGTGAAGAAGAACGAACGGCTGCTCATATATTGATTAAAATTGATGACGATACGACTGAAGTGCAGGCACTGGATAAAATCAAAGCAGTAGAAGCTAGGTTGTTAGCAGGTGAAGCGTTCGATTCATTGGCTAAAGAGTTGTCAGAAGATGAAGGTTCTGCGTCTGCTGGAGGTGATTTGGGTCGTTCTGGTAAAGGCGTGTATGTTGCGGATTTTGAGAACGCTTTGTTTGCGCTTGCCGCTGGAGAAGTATCCGCTCCGGTTAAGACCGAATTTGGTTATCACTTGATTAAGCTTGAGTCGATTGAAACAAATGAAATTCCGGCATTTGAAGAAATGCGTGCTGGTCTTGAAGAGCGTTATCGTAAGGAAGAAGCTGACCAGTTATATGCGGAGCTGGCCGAAAATGTTGCAGATATTACTTACTCTTCTCCTGATCTGGCAGAGGCAGCTGATGAGCTGTCTCTTGAAGTGAGGCAGTT
>NZ_LWEY01001730.1:0-846 GCF_001634935.1 Oleiphilus sp. HI0043
ATCGAAACCAGCACGGTCTGGCACGGTCCTGAGCAAGGCCCCCTACTTCAGTTATCGACACGTAGTTTGGATCATGCCAGTGGTAGTGCTAGTACAGATGCTGAAGGCAACTATGTTATGTTGCTGTTCCCTAGTGATACCTGTATTGAATCCGGTTTTTACCCAGACAGCACTGACTGCTTGTATGACCTTACCTATACTCCAACAATCGAAAGTGGCTTTGCGACCTTTGTAAGATCTGATCTTGCCCTTAACAACGCGCTTAGTCTCGACCAGGAGCTAGTTCTACTTGATAGCATAATACCGAAAACTATTGCCGGGCCTTATGTTAAAAATATTAGCAACCAATCTGTGGTAATAGAATGGCAGACCGATGAACCGGCTAGAAGTACAGTTCAAGTGGTTGGTGGAGCGGTTTTTAAAAATAACCGTTTTCTAACAGAACATAGCGTTGTTATTAATAACCTGGATTCAAACACCGATTATGACGTAAATATTTCGACACGAGACGCACAAAACAATAGTTCTGAAACGCAAGTTCTAAGCTTTACCACTCAAAGTATTAGTGCTGACTCATTAGCGCCACAGTTTGTCCAACCTTTAGCAGCGACGTCTATCGGAGAAACCCAGTTTACGGTGGCTTTTTGTGCTAATGAGCCAGTGCAAGGAAAGTTTATCGTTGACGGAGCTGAGTATTTACTTAATGACTTCTCTCGCTGCCATAACTTGACTGTAGGTGATCTAAACTCGAATCAGACCTATGCGGTGTCAGTAGAAGTTACTGATATTAGCGGTAATGGCCCAACTCAGAGCCATATTAGTAGAGTTAAAACGCTAGCAGCGGCA
>NZ_LWEY01001731.1:0-948 GCF_001634935.1 Oleiphilus sp. HI0043
CGCCTCAAAGAAATACTTGAGTGTATTAATCGCTACTTTCCAGATAAAGAACGTGTTACTGCTTATTGCTTACCCAGAAATATTAAGAAAAAAACGGTAGAAGAGCTGGCTGAGTTGAGAGCGTTAGGCCTAAGCATGGTATATGTGGGCTGTGAATCCGGTGACGACAAAGTCTTGGAATGTGTGGTTAAGGGTGAGACTTACGAAAGCTCTAAAGACGCCTTACTCAAGTTAAAAGCTGCAGGCATCAAGTCTTCCGTGATGATATTAAATGGCTTGGGTGGCAAGAAGTTTTCAAAGCAACATGCCGTTAACTCTGCCAAGCTTATGAATGAAACACAGCCAGAGTTTGTATCGACGTTAGTAGTTTCTTTTCCGATGGGTGAAGAGCGCTTTAGGGCTGGATTTAATGGTGATTACGAGCCATTAGAACAATTGGATTTATTTCATGAGATTCGTACCCTGATTGCTAATTTTGAACTGGAAAATACAGTATTCCGTTCCGACCACGCGTCTAATTATTTGGTGCTAAAAGGTAATTTAGGGGCAGATAAGCAAGCGATGCTAAGTAAAATTGATCTGGCTTTGAATAAGCCTGGTGCAATTCCTCTTAGGCAAGAGTGGCAGCGAGGCCTATAACTATGGCAAAAATAGATGGTGAGGGGCTGCATAGGGACCTACCGACAATCGCGACCCAGATAAGAGAATTAGTTGGCGAGGATGATAGCTTGCCACCTGTTGAAACGTGGCAGCCGGAGCGAGTTGGCGAGATAGATATACGTATTGATTCCCAGGGTGAGTGGTATTATCAGGGAGACAAGATGGAGCGGCAGGCAGTGGTTCGCCTGTTGTCGCGGATATTACGCCGTGATGGTGAAGATTTCTTCCTGGTGACGCCTTACGAGAAAATGAAAATTACGGTGGATGATGCGCCCTTTGTTGTCGTGA
>NZ_LWEY01001732.1:0-1150 GCF_001634935.1 Oleiphilus sp. HI0043
ACGACAGCACTCCCCTTTGCGTTAACAATACTATTTACCATGTCTTTTAGCTCTGGCCATAAACTTTTTACATCGCCAACCTTCCCCGCACCCAGATACTTTTTAAAGGCTTCGTTATGATCGCTAACATAAGCTAGGTCAATCATCGCCTGTGCAAAATGAGGTCGGCCAGGGATCCCTGACTGAGTCAAAGCCCGAGCAGCATCTAACAGGCCTGGAAAGCCTTTTTTTTCTAGTTTTTCTGCAATTAGCTCTGCGCGTTGATGACGTGACTGTAACTGCTTTGCTTCAATTTCCTGCATCAAGCCCGAATTCAAGTCATAGTTGTAGGCAAGAACGTGGATGGTAAAGTTTCCCCAAACACATGAAAGCTCGATTCCGGGCACCATTGAAATCCCTTCAACATTTGCTGCGTCAAAAGCTTCTTGCTGACCGGCGACGGTATCGTGGTCAGTTAGAGACAAGAGTTTCACACCATTTGCCGCAGCCCTTTGAATAAGCTCTGTAGGGCTCAAACTGCCATCCGATGACAGGCTATGGCAATGTAAATCTATTGGCGAACGGTTCATAACTCTCCACGATTATCTAAGGTTGGTGTCATTCAGGTTTAATAAAAGCATGTTATGTAAAGATGGTAAGTTTGAACCTTCACAGTTTCCACATATAATCACCAACCTGTAAGCTTATTCACGTACTATTTGTACAACCTTTTAATACGGAACAACGCAATCACCTTATGAGCGAAAATACTATCGACACCTCAACACAGCCAAAGAAGCCTGCACAAAAACAGCAAACCAGTCATTTGTTACTTGAGCTCGCAATCTGCGTTATTTTACCTACCGTTATTCTAAAATATCTGAGCGGCGATGATAGCCTGGGACCTGTATACGCACTAATTTTTGGCCTTTCCTTCCCACTACTCTTTGGTATTTACCAGTTCATCAAAGAGCGAAAATTCGGATTCATCCCAGCGTTAGGCTTTATTAGCATTCTACTCACCAGCGGCATTGGCCTATTGGAACTCGATGCAAAATATATTGCAATCAAAGAAGCCAGCATACCATTGATCATTGCTATAGGTACGATTGTTTCACTAAAAACCAAGTACCCCTTGGTCAAAACATTTATTTATAACGACAAGATTCTG
>NZ_LWEY01001733.1:0-21485 GCF_001634935.1 Oleiphilus sp. HI0043
ACAAAATTATTGCCTGTCGAGCGTCGGTGCTTATTGAGGTAGAACGAAGAGGTGCTGATTTTATGTATGGAGCAGAATTCTGCAACNGTTAACCCGCTCTCTTTTTGATAATCGAAGATACTTGGCCAGTCGTGTTTGGCTTTCTTGGTGTTCTTTTTAGTCATGTGCTAGTTCCTTGTGAATTTTGGAACTAGCGTAATTAATTGTTGGGTTTGGTATTATGTGTGCTTGGCTAGACGCTTACGATACTTCTATTGAAAAAGAGGTAACTATCACAGTACAAGGTAAAGGAAGTTTTGTTGCAAAGTCAGGTGAACCTCTGCTGAATAGTCTCGAACGTTATGGCCTAAGCACCGAGAATGCTTGCCGCTCTGGTGAGTGCAGTTTATGTCGCGTTAAGCTAATAAGCGGAGAAGTATTTAACCCTCATGAATCCAAGCTACGTAAATCAGATCGTAAATTTTCTTGGATTCATTCATGCGTTGCTTTTCCAACAAGCGATATAGAGATCTCTATATAAAGAAAACCCAAAAGCCAAATTAGGTACCGGTTAAGGTCTTCAAACTGGTACCTAATTTTAACTAGAGTTTGTCCTTCCCTACCCCATCAATGAATCAGATCAATTAATTATAACTTCATCATTTTCGGTGAAACTGCCTGAGCAAAGAATTCACTAATGCTCATATCCCCAGGTATACGAATATGGCCATCAATAATTAAAGCTGACATGCCGTGAACCATCGACCATGCACTCAGGGCTCTAGCCGTTACATGCTTGGACTCAACATTGCCATGCTCAAATGCTTGTCTAAGTATTTTAAAAGGCTTTTGAGAACTAATTTCGAGGACAGGGGATATCTCTGGATTCGCTGAGGCTTCGAGCTTGTTTCGACGACCACCAGTATCAGCCTGGCTCAGCATTAGTCTATAAATTGCAGGGTTTTCTACGGCAAACTGAACGTAGGCGACGCCGTAGTTAAATACCAAATCCCATGGATCAGTATAGCTCTTCTTAATATCTATCAAGCGTTTAGTTAGGTCATCGAAGCCTGATGCAGCGATAGCTTGTAAGAGCTCTTTCTTGTTCTTAAAGTGAGTATAAGGTGCCATATGCGACACCCCTACTTCTGCGGCAATGGCTCTTAAAGATAGAGCATCTACGCCTTTAATTTTTAATATGTCTTTAGCTGACTCAACTAATGCCGTCTTCAAGTCACCATGGTGATATGGCTTACTTTCAGCACTAATTGAGGCGTCACCTTGGGACTTAGAACTAGACATCCAGGTTTGTTACTTCCAAAGCATTTGTCTGAATAAAGTCTCGTCTTGGTTCAACTTCATCACCCATTAAGGTCGTAAAGATCTGATCAGCGGCAACCGCATCTTCGATATTTACTTTCATCATACGGCGACTTTCTGGGTCCATCGTTGTTTCCCAGAGCTGCTCAGGGTTCATCTCACCTAGACCTTTATATCGCTGAATATAAAGACCACGCTGAGCTTCCTTCATTAGAACCTCTAAACCTTGCTTAAAATCAGTGATCGCAAACTGTTTTTCACCACGCTTAATAAAGCTATTCTCACTGAAAATACCTTCAAGAGACTTCGCCATCGTGACAATTTTTTCATAACCAGCTGACTCAATGAACTCTTCACTGAAGATATACTCAGTTGATATACCGTGCACAAATACATCAACTTTTGGTAAGTACAGGTCTTTTTCTTCGTCGTGAGAAATACCAAATACATAGTTCATACCTGTCTTGGTATCAATACCAAGCAAAGGCTGTATTTCTTCAACCCAAGCCGAAACTTTCGCTTTCTCTTTAAGATCTTCTTTATTCAGCGCGCTTACTTTAAGCAAAGTTTCCAGTACAAGTAACGGATAAGAACGGGCAAGCTTAGAAATAATGGTTTCTACTTCACGATATTGACCAACTAAGGTTTCTAAACCTTGGCCAGAGATTGAGGGTGTTCCCTCATCAACATATAAATGAGTATCATCTAAAGCTGACTGGGTCAGGTATTGTTCTAAGGCAGCTTCGTCTTTCAGGTACTGCTCCTGCTTGCCCTTCTTAACTTTATATAAAGGAGGCATAGCAATAAAAATATGACCACGTTCTATAATCTCTCGCATCTGACGGAAAAAGAACGTCAATAATAAGGTTCTAATATGAGAACCATCGACATCCGCATCAGTCATGATAATGATGCTGTGATAACGGAGTTTCTCGATGTTGTACTCTTCTCGCCCAATACCACAACCTAAGGCTGTAATTAAGGTGCCAACCTCTGCAGAAGATAGCATCTTATCAAAGCGTGCTTTTTCAACGTTTAATATCTTACCTTTCAGTGGCAGTATTGCCTGTGTTTTTCTGTCCCGGCCCTGTTTGGCTGATCCGCCCGCTGAGTCACCCTCCACTATGTATAGTTCGGAAAGCGCTGGGTCTTTCTCCTGACAATCTGCCAATTTCCCAGGCAAACCAGCAATATCTAGCGCACCTTTACGTCGAGTCATTTCTCTCGCTTTTCGTGCTGCTTCTCTAGCTCTTGCCGCATCAAGCATCTTACCAACCAGGTTCTTGGCTTGTTGTGGCTGCTCTAACAAATAGTCTGCAAACTTAGCAGCCATTTCTTGTTCAACAGCTGTCTTTACTTCGCTCGATACTAACTTATCTTTAGTTTGCGAGCTGAACTTTGGATCGGGAACTTTAACCGAAACAATTGCGGTTAAGCCTTCTCGCGCATCGTCCCCTGTTGTTGAAACCTTTTCTTTCTTACCTAGACCTTCATTCTCGATATAGTTATTCAATGTACGAGTTAGTGCACCACGGAAACCCGCCATATGCGTTCCACCGTCTCGCTGTGGAATATTGTTGGTATAGCAGAAGATGTTTTCCTGATAAGTGTCGTTCCACTGCATAGCGACTTCTACGCCAACCCCTGTTGCTTCATGCATAATATTAAAGTGGAACATGTCGTTTACAGTCGTTTTGTTATGATTCAAGTACTCAACAAATGACGATAAACCACCTTCAAATTCGAATAGGTCTTCTTTATCACTACGTTCGTCTTTTAAATGAATCCGTACGCCGGAATTCAAAAATGACAGTTCTCTCAAGCGCTTTGCGAGTTGATCATAGTGATACTCAGTCTGAGTGAAAGTTTCTGAACTTGGTTTGAAGGTCACCATCGTTCCCGTCGTCTCAGAATGACCCACCTCTTTAAGGGAGTAATCAGGCACACCGTGGGTATACTCTTGCTCGTATATTTTGCCTTCTCTGCGTATCGTTAACTTAAGCTTTTCGGATAAAGCATTTACAACCGATACACCAACACCGTGCAAACCACCGGATACTTTGTAGGAGTTATCATCGAACTTACCACCAGCGTGTAATACTGTCAGAATAACTTCGGCTGCAGAAACCCCCTCTTCCTCGTGAATCTCTGTAGGAATACCACGCCCGTTATCAGATACCGAAATTGAATTATCAAGATGGATAACAACATCAATCGTATCGCAATGACCAGCAAGCGCTTCATCGATCGAGTTATCAACAACTTCGAAAACCATATGATGAAGACCGGTACCATCATCGGTATCACCAATATACATTCCTGGTCTTTTTCTTACCGCGTCTAAGCCTTTTAGTACCTTAATACTTGAAGAATCATAGTTATTTTCAGTTTCACTCATTCAGCTTTTGCTCCTAATATTTCAGGTACTATATTTGTTTTTCTTGATAATCATATTCATGAATACGGCCATGTTCCACGTGGAACATTTTACAATCTGACCGATGCTTATCTAAATAATCTCGGGGTATCTCTCGATCTAAAACTGTACACATTACTTGTGCGTCCAACTCTAACAAATTAGAGAGAATTATATCGATATTCTTACTATCTAGCTCCGCGGCAATATCGTCTATCAAGACGAGAGTCTGCGAATCGTTTAATTCTTTTAGGCATTTTACATGAGCGATATATAAGGCAATTATCAATAACTTCTGTTGCCCACGAGATAAAAATTCACTCACATTCTTACCACTTATTCTAAGCTTAAGATCAGCCCGATGTGGTCCATACTGGGTATACTTTTTTTCTATATCTTTCGAACGATTTTGGTCTAACATTTCTGCCAGGCTTTTACTCTTATCCCAGCCTTGAAAGTATTTTAATCCTATCTCACTTTGTTCGTTTAAACCCAGTCCGGCCAATACAGTTTCGAAGGTAACTCGAAACCTATCCATAAATTCGATTCTATGCTGCGTTATTTGCTCTCCTAAGAGCGATATACGCTTATCCCATACTTTTAGTTGAAGTAGGTCTATTTTAGCAGTTCGGAGTAGACTATTCCGCTGTTTTAGACAATTAATATAATCGTTCCACAAAAAAGAGAATTCATGTTCCACGTGGAACACTCCCCAATCTATAAACTGCCGTCTAACTTTTGGAGGACCAGTAAGTAAATCGAAACTTTGAGGTTCAACCATCAGAACCGGTGTTAGTTTCGCTAGAATTGCTGCACTCTTTATTGATTGGCCGGAAATTTTAATCTCGGAACCCTGGAGGGTCGACTTTCTGACACCAATGGGCGTAGCTTCTTCATTTTGCTTTGAGGTATTAACTTTGCCGAAGACAATCAGCTCTCTACTCTTGGCGTCACTATTTATAATATTATCGATATGGCGGGTACGGAAAGAGCGCCCTGTAGAGAGTAAATAAATTGACTCAAGTAAGCTGGTTTTACCCGATGCATTTTCGCCCCAGATAAAATTTAAAGACTTACTAAAAGAAACACTCAGATCGTGGAGGTTTCGAACGCTCTTTATTGATATTGACGATAAGGACATAAATTAACTAAAGGCTCTACGAAAAAGGACATAGAACCATAAATGATGTGCCATATTCTAATGAAGCATATTCAGTCGATCATCAACAAACATATCTAGCTCAGGCGCTAATATATGAACATAGCGATCGAAATACAAAAATTGCTTTAATAACAAAGCAAATTCTCTAGGGAAGTGGATACCATTCTGCTCACCAACCTTAACCATATCCATTAGCACATTATTAATATCATCTTCACCCTGCGTTTCGAACATCGCTGTATCGGGGACCATCACATCTAGTTTATTAAACACTCGACGTAAATCGTTTGCTAAGTCATCAACAATGACATCTTTATCTGTGACACCAATGCGAATCATCGCATCAGCCATACCCTCAAAGTTTCCAATCATAATCGCTGATATAAAGTCTGAAACAGCTTCCCAGGTGCCAGGGTTAATACGACCTACAATACCAAAGTCGATAAAGCCGATACGACCATCTTCGAGAACCATTAAGTTACCTGCATGAACATCAGCGTGGAAAAAGGCACACTGCGTCAAACTAGAGAACCAGGTATTCATTGCTGTGATCAATGTCTTTTCGGGATCGGAGCAGTATTTACGAATTGTATCCAAATCAGTTAGCGATACACCATAAAAACGTTCCATTGTCAGAACTCGTCTCGAGCTAGCGCTTCGATAAACTTTAGGAACGCAAACATCCTCGTGGCCAGCACTATGCAAAAACTCGCTAAACTCATCTAGGTTATTTGCTTCTTTTATAAAATCACACTCTTCCATCATTGTGCGCTGAATTTCTTCAACGACACCAGACATAGATGTCCATGATAGCTTTGGTGCCAGATATTCAATAATTCTCGCTGAGACATAGAGAAAGTTAAGGTCTGTAAGCAATACATTCTCAACACCTGGCTTTTGAATTTTGATCACTACATCTTCACCCGATACAAGCTTGGCAGCATGAACCTGAGCAATAGAAGCGGATGCTAAAGGAACCGGGTCAACATAAGAATAAACTGCACTCAAAGGCTTACCTAATTCATTTTCAATAATCTTTCGAGCCACAGAAAAAGAAAAAGGCTGGGTACGATCTAAGCAGTTTTGAAATTCTTCAACGTAATCTTGAGGAAAGAAAGTAGGCGAACTTGCGATAAACTGCCCTAACTTAATATAGGTAGCACCTAAGTCTTCAAAAATAGATCTTAATAACTTGGGATTGGGTGGCCGTTTACCGATTAACCATTGAGCACCTGTTTTAGCAAGAATGCCTGTAGTCTGACCAATACGAAAAGTTCCCTTCAATGTATCTGTAAACAATCCCATCGCTTTGTCCTTTTATATTACTATCTGAATTACAACGCTAATAATGAAGAAGCGCCTGTTAGAGTCTTCCCTGCCCTACTCTATAAGCGCATCGGCATGATTACGTATAAGTTTCCATCATTCTCTGAAGACTCTATCAAAGCCGATGAATTTGCATTCAATAGCGTCATTCGAATATTTTCACTCGACAAAACATTCATAACATCAATTAGATAGCTAACATTGAATCCAATCTGTAAATCTTCACCCTGATAATCCACTTCCAAACAATCTTCAGCTTGTTCGTGCTCTGGATTATTAGCAAACACCTGCAATTGATTCTCAGACAAATGTAATTGAATTCCTCGAATATTTTCATGTGAAAGAATACTTGCTCGCGTAAACATATCCTTAAGCGAACTTCTATCCGCATACATAACCTTGTCACCACCCTTAGGAATAACACGGTTATAGTCAGGGAACTTTCCATCGATCAATTTTGAAGTGAATCTATAATTGCCTATCTGTGAATATATATGGCTTTCACCGATAGAAAGCACCACTTCGTCTTCAGAGTCAGATAACAAACGACCGAGCTCAATAATACCTTTTCTCGGTACAATCACCTGCTTGTCTGTATCGCGCTCAAGATCTGTTGCTAGAGATGAAAGTGCGAGACGATGCCCATCCGTTGCAACTAAACGAACGTAACGGTTACCTAGCTCTAACAACATGCCGTTTAAGTAGTAGCGAACATCCTGTTGCGCCATCGCAAAAGAAGTCGCATCAAGCATCTGTTTAAAGTCACGCTGCATGAAACTCACAGCAATATCGTGAGGAGACTCTTCAGTATTCGGAAACTGATCTGCTGGCAAGGTTGCTAAGGTAAAGTGGCTCTTACCGGAACGAAGGTGCATCTTTTCACCTTCCAGACTTAGCTCAATCACTGCATCATTTGGTAAAGAGCGACAAATATCTACTAACTTACGTGCAGGCAAGGTAATTCTTCCAGCAGTCTCGACTGCGGCGCTATTAAGCGTACAAACTAACTCAACCTCCATATTGGTGCCGGTTAATTCTACTTTACCTGGTTCTGCTTCAAGCAAAATATTCGAAAGCACAGGCATGGTTTGCTTTCGCTCAACAACACCCGAAATAATTTGAAGAGGACTTAGGATTTCTTCACGAGTAATAGTTAATTTCATTTTTTATCTGCTCTTTTAGATCTAGAGTATTGTTAGTAATTTATCATGTATATGAGTAATTAAAGAGAACCCAACGCTTATTTAAGTCGTTAAAATTCTCATAAAGTTATGGTGGTCTTCTCGAATACCTGGGTCATTATCCTTCAATTCAACAACCTTCTTACAAGCATGTAAAACAGTCGTATGATCCCTGCCACCGAAAGCATCGCCTATTTCAGGCAGGCTGTGATTGGTTAGTTCTTTTGCAAGCGCCATAGCCATCTGTCTGGGTCTGGTAACTGAACGGGTACGCCGCTTCGATAACAAATCTGCTACCTTTATTTTATAGTACTCAGCAACAGTTCGCTGTATGTTTTCTATACTAACTTGCTTGTCATGTAGAGCAAGCAAGTCTTTTAGACATTCACGAATAAAAACCGGAGTAATCTCTTCGCCTGTAAAATGAGCATTGGCAGCAACTAGTTTTAAAGCCCCTTCTAGCTCACGAACGTTGGAGCGAATCTTTTGAGCAATAAAGAAAGCCGATTCACTACTAAGATTAACCTTAGTCTGCTCTGCTTTTTTCATCAAAATTGCAACACGGGTTTCTAGTTCAGGCGGCTCAACCATAACGGTAAGTCCCCAGCCAAAACGAGACTTCAAACGTTCTTCCATATTATCAATTTCTTTAGGGTAGCGATCGCAGGTCAATATCATTTGCTGACCGCCTTCTAATAAGGCATTAAAAGTATGGAAAAACTCTTCTTGCGAACGCTCTTTACGTGCAAAGAATTGAATATCATCGATTAGCAAAGCATCAACAGATCGGTAATATCGCTTGAATTCATTGATCGCATTAATCTGCAGAGCTTTAACCATATCGGCAACAAATCGTTCGGAATGAAGGTAAACCACCTTAGCATTAGGATTCTTCTTAACGATTTCATTACCGACAGAATGCATCAAGTGAGTTTTACCCAGACCAACACCACCATAAAGAAATAAAGGGTTATAAGCTCCGCCTGGATTTTCTGCTACCTGGACAGAAGCAGCGCGTGCTAACTGGTTAGATTTACCTTCTACAAAAGTATCAAAAGTAAAATTAGGATTTAAAAAGCTTTGGTGTTTTATAATTGAACCTTCAACTTCAACCCGCCGTTCAACAGGTTTCGATGAAGACAGACCACTTTCGCGAGGCTTATGAGAACTATGTTGGTTAGGTGAAGCAGGGCTAGGCTTTCTTCTGTTGTCTTCAGTTTTAAGCTTTGTACTATTATCAGCTTCTTTAAGACTGCCAATTTTTAGATTGACGGAAGAAATGACTTTGTCATGCCCCATATCTTTAAGTAATTCGTTTATACGCTGTAAGAACTTTTCTTTAACCCAATCCAATACGAATTTATTCGGTGCATATAATTGAAGTATACCGTTAACACACTCCCCCTGAAGCGGCCTTAACCAAGTATTATATTGCTGACTAGGCAATTCTTCTTTTAGCTTTTCTAAGCACTCAGACCAGACTTCAGTTTGCACTTGGTACTTTATTCCTATTATTTAGAAAGAGGGGGAAATACAACCGTTTTTATTAAGGTGAATTTTAACGGTAAAACGTCGTAACTACTAGCGCTATTTTTTAGGTTAATAAACCGCCTGTTAATAACTTTATATATATATTTCAAATAATTAATAACTTTACACACAAGCTTGTGCACAATTTTACAGCTAATTTTTTTTAGTGCTCGATTATTGCAAAAAGTAGTAGAAATAAATTGTGGATAAACCCAAGGATAAAAATGTGTATAAATTAATCTCTGATTTATCCAAGTTTTATTCAATCGATAATCACGTCTTTTCCTAACTTTTCCCTTATACTTACTAAAGACTTAAATAAATGTTTTTAAAGGAATTTACTCTCTTATCAACAGAAATTGCTCCCCTTAATAGAACATAAGTATAAGAAGAGAATATATAAATAATATTATTTAAGGGATGGGAAAAGATAAGACCTAAGATAAACTTTAAATAAAAATGAGAATATGGATTGAATAATCTTGCCTAAACAATTACAATCTCGCTCCAATTTTTTTTCACCCTATTTATTGTGAGTACTGGAAATGAAAAGAACATTCCAACCTAGCGTACTTAAGCGTAAGCGTACACATGGCTTCAGAGCACGTATGGCAACTAAAAGTGGTCGTCAGATTTTGAACCGACGTCGTGCTAAAGGCCGTAAAGAACTAAGTGCATAAAACTTGTACTCCAGTTTTAAGTTTCCTAAATCAACTCGGCTACTAAAATCGAGTGATTATAGTGATGTTTTTGAGTCTGTTGATATACGAGTTTCCAGTAAACATTATTTGATGTTGACTAGAAGCCTGAATAACTCAGATAGCAGACTCGGAATAATCGTTGCTAAAAAGAACGTAAAACTCGCTGTACAACGGAACCGAATTAAACGCTTATTACGAGAATCGTTTCGGACTAAGCGTAGTTCGCTTCCAAACCTTGATATTATTGTTCTTGCAAAGAAAGGTGCTGATTTATCTAGCAGCAAAGAATGCACTCAAGAACTAGACTATCTGTGGCGTAAGTTAGTTCGTAAAACATCTCAAAATAAGTCTGATAAGAAGACTAAGTCAGCTCGGACTTCGTAACTACTGACTGCTGAAAAGTGTTAGTAAGGACATAATTTTGCTGAGAACCATGATGAGAAAAGTTATCATTGGTCTAATTCGCGCTTATCAACTCTGTATTAGTCCTATACTCGGCCCTTCTTGTCGATATTATCCAACATGCTCTGAATATGCCCTCGAAGCTGTAAAAATTCACGGTATATTTAAAGGAAGCTTTCTTGCAGTACATCGTGTGTTAAGATGCCATCCGGGTTGTGAAGGTGGACACGACCCTGTACCGGAAAAGAAGACAAAATCCTCCTCAGATAAACAATCAAAACCTTTATAACTCTATCTTTATAAGATATTTACGGTAGTGAATTATTATGGATCTTAGACGTAGCATTATTTTTGTTGGCTTAGCAGTTGTATCATATATGTTGATACTTGCCTGGAATGAAGATTATGGCCAGCAAGCATCGCAAACCGCAGTTAAACAAGCCATTCCACAAGAGTCTATTGGTTTAAGTACTTCTGCAGAAAGTAGCGAAGATTCTGAATTTACTGTACCTGAGTCTGCTGCTGCAAGTATTGATAGCACAGCCCAAACAAAGAATTCCACCTCGCAACAATCGTCAAGCGTTCATATCAAAACAGATGTATTAGATTTATATCTTGATCTTAAAGGCGGTAATGTTATTTCGGCAAAAATGCCTCAGCATAAAGTTAGCTTAGGCTCAGAAGAAGCACTGGCGCTGTTGGAAAGTGGTAATGGTAGACATTACGTTGTTGAAAGTGGTCTATTTGGAAAAAATGGATATGATTCCTCTAAAAACGGCCCAGCTCCTATTTACTCATCATCATCTTCTTCATACGAGTTACAAGAAGGACAAGATAGCCTTTCAATAGACCTTAATTTTGAAAGTGATGATGGTGTATCAATTACTAAGCGTTATGAATTCAAGCGCAATGATTATCTGATTAATGTCAGCTATATCATTAATAACAAGACTAATGATAACTGGCAGGCAAACCTGTCTGGAAAGATTGTAAGAGATCGTTCCTCTGACCCATCGAGCCAAAATAGTATGGGTATGCAGTCATTTTTGGGAATGGCGCTTTCAAGCGCTGAAAAACCTTACGAGAAATATGACTTTGAAGACATGCTTGACTCCCCTATCAATGAACAAATTCATGGTGGTTGGGTTGCATTTATTCAGCATTACTTCCTAAGTGCCTGGATCCCAGATAATGGCGTTACTCATACTTATCAAACACGCGTGAAAGGCGGTCGATATTTGATGGGCTTTATTAGCCCTGCAATCGAAGTCGCTCCAGGAGAAACCAAGACGACATCTGCACAGTTATATATTGGTCCAAAGATTATGGAGCGTTTGGAAGCTATTGCACCAAACCTTGATTTAACCGTAGATTTTGGTTGGTTATTCTGGGTAGCAACGCCACTATTCCTATTGCTTGATTTCTTCTATGGCATTGTATTGAACTGGGGTTTTGCAATTATTCTAGTGACTGTTTGTGTTAAGGCTTTGTTCTTCAAGTTGTCGGCTGCAAGTTATCGTTCTATGGCGAATATGCGTCGGGTAGCACCTAAGCTACAAGCTTTAAAAGAACAGTATGGCGATGATCGTCAGAAGATGTCTCAAGGAATGATGGAGCTCTATAAGAAAGAGAAAATTAATCCTCTTGGTGGTTGTCTGCCTATTCTTGTTCAGATGCCTGTATTTATCGCTTTATACTGGGTTTTGATGGAGAGTGTTCAATTACGCCATGCTCCATTTATGTTCTGGATTCACGATCTATCGGTAATGGATCCTTACTTCATTCTGCCGATTCTGATGGGTGCAAGTATGGCTATCCAAATGCAGCTAAATCCATCTCCGCCTGATCCAATGCAAGCTAAGATCATGAAGATTATGCCTGTTGTAATGACTGTTTTCTTCTTATGGTTCCCTTCAGGGCTAGTTCTTTACTGGTTAGTAAACAATATTCTGTCGATTGCACAGCAGTGGGTAATTACCAGACAAATCGAAAAAGCTAACGCTTAATCTACCCTGTTCTTGATATGAGTGAATATTATCAAGACACTATTGCAGCTCTTGCTACGGCGGCAGGTCGTGGCGGAGTTGGAATTGTCAGGGTATCAGGCCCAAAAGCCTTAGATATCGCTAAACTGATGGTTCATTTTGAGCCTAAGAATCGATATGCACATTATTGCGATTTCTATGATCCAGATGGTTTACGTTTAGATCAGGGAATTGCCCTGTACTTTAAAGGTCCCCACTCCTTTACCGGTGAAGACGTCGTTGAGTTCCAAGCTCATGGTGGCCCGGTCATTCTGGATCTTTTGTTAAAAGCCATCGTTTCGAATGGTGCTCGCTTAGCAGAAGCGGGAGAATTTTCTCAACGCGCCTTTTTTAATGACAAGCTGGATCTGGTTCAGGCTGAAGCTATTTCTGACTTGATAAACAGTACTTCCGAGCAGGCTGCTCGTTCTGCTTTGCGTTCCCTACAAGGGGACTTTTCTCAGCAAGTTGATGCCATTGTATCCGGCTTGATTAAACTCCGAATGTACGTGGAAGCAGCAATTGATTTCCCTGAAGAAGAAGTTGATTTTCTTTCTGAGTCACATGTCCTGGAGCAAGTTGATACTCTGATTGATACCTTGAATGACTTAATCAATAATGCGAATCAAGGGGCACTACTAACTGAAGGAATGAGGGTGGTAATTGCCGGTCGTCCAAATGCAGGTAAGTCTAGTTTGCTGAATGCTTTAGCAGGACGCGATTCAGCTATTGTGACTGATATTGAAGGAACTACACGTGATGTGCTTAAAGAGCAGATCAATATTGATGGAATGCCTTTACATATTATTGATACGGCAGGGCTTCGAGAAAGTACTGATAAAGTTGAACAGATTGGTATTGATAGAGCTTGGCAGGAAATTGAACAAGCTGATCGAATTCTTTTAGTTGTTGATGCTTCATCTATTGAATCAAACTCTGACTCATTACCAGACACGCTATGGCCAGAGTTTTTGGAAAAGCTCGATAATCAGGACCATATAACAATTGTTCGAAACAAAGTGGATAAAACGTCAGAAGCCCCATCGACTGCTTCGCTTGGTGAATTCCCACTTATTTCTTTATCCGCTAAGCAAAAACAAGGCTTAAGCTTACTACAAGATCACCTTAAAGAGTGCGTTGGTTATAAGGCTAATAATGAAGGTACATTTACTGCACGCAGACGGCACCTAGATGCCTTAAATCGTGCTTTGGATGCTGTAAATCTTGGTCGAAGACAGCTAACAGAGCTCAATGCCGGCGAGTTATTAGCCGAAGAGCTGCGTATTGCCCAAGATAATCTAGGGGAAATTACCGGTAAGTTCAGGCCCGATGACCTTCTTGGTGAAATCTTCAGTAGTTTCTGTATTGGAAAGTAGCTAGCGACTGATCAGAGCTCTATACTGTTGGCTTGCTTAAACTAGTTACAGGAGACAAGGATGAGTCAATCGGCCTTATTGAAAAGCAAACGATTTGCCCCCTTTTTCGCTACCCAGTTTTTGGGGGCATTTAACGATAATATCTATAAAAATACCCTAATGCTGATCATCGCATTCAAGGCATCGGATGCCTTAGGTATGAATGCTGATACGGTTCTTAACCTGGCAGCAGGTCTATTTATTCTGCCCTTCTTCATCTTTTCTGCTATTGCTGGCCAAATTACCGATAAATATGAAAAATCAGGCCTAATTCGAAAAATTAAGTTTGCTGAAATTCTTATTATGTCGGTGGCAGCATTAGGCTTGTTGATGGAGTGGTATTCCCTGCTCCTGGTTTTACTATTTGTGATGGGAACGCAGTCAGCATTTTTTGGACCTGCAAAATATGCCATCATCCCTCAACACCTAAAGTCAGAAGAATTGGTCGGTGGCAATGCGCTGATAGGCATGGGCACTTTTGTTGCGATTCTTTTGGGTACTATTGGCGCTGGTATCATCATGCAATTAGATAGCTTTCTGATTGTGACAGCATGTGCCGTCGTGTTTTTTGCATTGCTCGGTTATCTTAGTAGCCGTTCAATACCTTTGGCCCCACCGAGCCAAGCTGATATAACAGTCTCATATAACCCTATTAAAACTACCCACTCTCTAATTGTCGAAGCAAGAAAGCACCGGCCGATATATTTAGCAATTGCGGCAATCTCCTGGTTTTGGTTTTTAGGTGCAGCTTATTTAACGCAATTCCCTAACTTCTCGAAAGAAGTCTTGTTGGGGGACTCCTCACTCGTCACCTTACTATTGGCGGTATTTACCATTGGTGTTGCACTTGGCTCGATGCTTTGTGAAAAACTGTCTTCATCACAGGTTGAGTTGGGTATTGTACCGATTGGCGCGTTGGGATTAAGCCTATTTGGTGTAGATCTTTATAGCGCAATTCCTCATCAACCTGAAATTATCCACACTTGGCTTACATTCCTAAACGCTGAAGGTTCTTTTAGAGTGTTGATTGATCTGATCGGTATAGGTATCTCAGGAGGCATCTTTATCGTCCCACTTTATGCCTTTGTCCAGGAAAGAGCGGAACCGGCTTTTAGAGCGAGAACCATCGCTGTGATTAACATTATGAATGCCTTGTTTATGGTGGGAAGCGCTATCACAGGAATGATCTTACTGGGAATGCTAGGTCTTGAAATACCAGAATTCTTCCTGGTTTTATCCATAATGAATTTCGTTGTTTGCCTATACATATTTTATCAAGTAGATGAATTTGCGATTCGCTTTTGTATATGGATATTAGGTCATACCATGTACCGAGTCAGCCACGAAGGCTTGGATAATATTCCTCGCGAAGGTGCAGCAGTAGTGGTTTGTAATCACGTATCATATGTTGATGCGCTCATACTTGCCGGTGCATGTAGACGCCCTATGCGCTTCGTGATGGATCATAATATTTTCAAAAACAAATTTTTAGCTTGGTTTTTCAGAGCGGTCAAAGCCATTCCAATCGCGCCTGCGCATCAGGATCAAGAAATTTATGATCAAGCTTTCGAGTCAATATCTGAAGCACTAAACAATGAAGAGATAATTTGTATTTTCCCGGAAGGTAAGCTGACAAGAACTGGCGATATCAACGAGTTTAAAACTGGCATTGAAATAATAATCGGGCGTGATCCTGTCCAAGTAGTGCCGATGGCCCTACAAGGCCTTTGGGGAAGTGTTTTTAGCCATAAAGATGGAGCTGCCTTTTCGAAAGGTCCTAAACGTTTCTGGTCTAAGGTAAGGGTAATTGCTGATAAACCACTTAATCCAGATCTAGTAAGCGCCGAATTGTTGCAATCGAAAGTTATGCACTTAAGAGGAAATGTTCAATAGAGCACTTATGCCAAGCTGTGGATAACTTTAGCCTCTAACTTATGGTTTAAGAGTTAAATTCAATATATCTTTATTTAACAAATGCTTATAGTGTTTTGTTAAAGTTTAAAATTAATGTGCCTGTGGATAAGTTGTTTGATAACTTCTTTATAATCGTGTGATAAGTGCTTGAATTCATTAAAACTGAGTGAATGTTCATTTATTTACATTAAGAACACAGATTTATTTTAAGACACTCAAAATTTGAGTCATAAGTGCAAAACTGTATAAAAAATAAACGATAAAGGCTGCTATTTATCACTCAAATCTTTATAATGCGCGGCTATTTTATTTGACTGGGGATGCTAGGTGGATTTCGCAAAACATTACGATGTTATTGTTATTGGTGGTGGACATGCCGGGACTGAAGCTGCTTTAGCCGCAGCGCGTCGCGGCTCATCAACCCTTCTACTTACGCATAATATCGAGACGCTGGGTCAAATGTCATGCAATCCAGCAATTGGTGGTATTGGTAAAAGTCATCTTGTTAAAGAAATCGATGCTCTAGATGGTGCTATGGCACGAGCAACCGATTTGGCGGGTATTCAATTTCGAGTGCTGAATAGCCGTAAAGGGCCAGCGGTAAGAGCTACACGCGCACAAACAGATAGAATCTTATATAAAGCCGCAATTCGAGAAACCCTGGAAAACCAGGAAAACCTGGATATTTTCCAACAATCGGCTGATGACTTGATTGTTAAAAATGACCGGGCTTGTGGCGTTGTCACCAATATGGGAGTTCGCTTCCATTCAAAGACCGTTGTTTTGACAACTGGAACCTTTTTAGGCGGTGTTATTCATATTGGTTTAGAAAACCATTCAGGTGGACGTGCGGGAGATCCACCGTCGATAGCATTGGCAAAACGCTTAAGAGAAATGCCTTTTCGTGTTGGCCGTTTAAAAACGGGTACACCGCCCCGAATTGATGCACGTTCAGTTGATTTTAGCGTAATGGACGAACAGCCAGGTGATACACCTTTACCGGTAATGTCTTATACCGGCACAGTTGAACAACATCCAAAACAGATTTCTTGCTATGTAACCCATACTAATGAACGTACGCATGAGATTATTCGCTCAGGTTTTGATCGTTCACCCATGTTTACAGGCATCATAGAAGGAACAGGCCCACGTTACTGCCCTTCTATTGAAGATAAAATTAATCGTTTTGCAGATAAAGACTCCCACCAGATTTTCGTCGAGCCTGAAGGGCTGACAACGCATGAGTTATATCCAAACGGCATTTCAACTAGTTTGCCCTTTGATGTGCAAATTGACTTAGTGCGTTCAATGAAGGGCTTCGAGAAAGCACATATTACGCGGCCTGGTTATGCAATTGAGTACGATTTCTTTAACCCTCAAGACTTGAAACAAAGCCTAGAGACAAAGTTTATCGAGAACTTGTTTTTCGCTGGCCAAATTAACGGCACAACTGGTTATGAAGAAGCCGGTGCCCAAGGTTTACTTGCTGGTATGAATGCTTCGTTGAAAGCAAGTGGTGATATGCTTTGGTGCCCTCGTCGAGATGAAGCTTATATCGGAGTACTGGTTGATGATCTGATTACACTAGGAACCAGTGAGCCTTACCGTATGTTTACAAGCCGTGCTGAATACCGTTTGTTACTACGCGAAGATAATGCTGACCTAAGGTTAACTGAGATCGGACGTAATTTAGGTTTTGTAGGCGATGAGCGCTGGTCACAATTCTCAAGCAAGCGCGAAGCAATCGAGAAAGAAACAGAGCGTCTAAAAACAACTTGGGTGCAACCTGGCTCAGAAGGTGGGAAGATTGCTGACAAATATTTTGATCGACCTATTTCGAGAGAATACAGCCTTCGTGACTTGCTAAAGCGTCCTGAAATCAATTATCAAAGTATTGCTGAAATAAACGGTGATCCAACAATTTCTAATGCTGTTGCTGAACAGATTGAAATACAAACCAAGTATGATGGTTATATCAGTCGTCAACAGGATGAGATTGATCGTTTAAGAAAGAATGAATTAACCAAGCTGCCAATCGATTTCAATTATGATGGAATTTCTGGTCTATCCAATGAGATTAAGCAAAAACTATTAGAGGTTAAACCAGAAACAATTGGCCAGGCATCTAGAATTCCGGGAATTACACCGGCTGCTGTGTCATTGGTACTCATATATCTGAAGAAAAAATCTTTATCTAAATCAATCAAACATGAAAGTGCCTGATTTCGGCACTTCACGTATCTTAAAAGAGAATAGACGTGATCAATGCATCGCAACGTGCCAACTTTAGTAATATTCTAAGCGACGCGGCAGAAAAAATAGGTATTACTCTAAATGAAGAGCAGAATGGCCTTTTACTCGACTATTTAGAGTTATTGATCAAATGGAATAAAGCCTACAATCTGACGGCTATTCGTGACCCGGAAGAAATGTTGATTAAACATCTGGTCGACTCGCTTAGCATTGCTCCTTATATAAAAGGTCAGGACATCGCTGATATCGGTACCGGCCCTGGATTACCCGGTATACCGATGGCCATCTTGTTTCCAGAAAAGCGCTTTTTGCTGGTCGACAGCAATGGTAAAAAGACACGCTTTTTGACTCAGAGTAAGATTACACTTTCGCTAGCCAATATCGAAATAGTGCATGGACGTGTAGAGAGTGTTGCGCAGGATAAACAATTTGACCAAATTATGTCACGCGCATTTACAGCGCTAGATAATATGGTAAAACTATGTAAGCACTTACTTACTGAAAAGGGTGAGTTTTTAGCAATGAAAGGTTTGCATCCAAAAGATGAGATTAATGCACTGCCAATAGATTATCATGTTAAAAACGCAATTAAGTTATGTGTTCCCGCTTGTGAAGAGGACAGGCATTTAATTATCATAGAGAAAACTTCAGCGTAATAAGCATATTGCTATTGAAAGCGTCTATAAGTGAGGGTTACACAGTGCCAGCGAAAATCTATGCGATTACTAACCAGAAGGGGGGGGTTGGAAAAACGACCACCACTGTAAATCTTGCTGCATCGCTGGCTGCGACCAAACGCAGAATTCTCCTTATTGATCTTGATCCGCAGGGAAACGCAACTATGGGTAGCGGGATCAGCAAGAATGAAATTGAATATACGGCCTATGATGTACTGACCAAAAAGGCCGATGTTCAAGAGGTCATTACGCGTTCAGTCGTTGGTAAATACGATGTTATTCCTTCCAATGGCGATCTGACTGCAGCGGAAGTCGAGCTCCTTAATGAGATTGGCCGTGAACATAGACTGAAGCAAGCCTTAAAATCTATTCGTGATGATTATGAATTCGTCTTGATCGACTGTCCTCCTTCTCTAAATATGCTAACCGTTAATGCCTTATCAGCGTCGGACGGCGTTATCATTCCAATGCAATGCGAATATTATGCGCTAGAAGGCTTGGCCGCATTAATGAATACGGTTGAGCAGATTAGAGAAACCATCAATCCGAAGTTAGAAATTTCCGGCATACTTCGTACTATGTATGACCCAAGGAATAGTTTAACCAGAGATGTATCTGATGAACTTCAGGAATATTTCGGTGAACAGCTATATAAAGTCGCAATTCCAAGAAATGTAAGACTAGCGGAAGCACCCAGTCACGGTATGTCAGCATTACATTATGACAAAGCTTCAAAAGGTGCGATTGCATATTTGGCATTGGCCGGTGAAATCGTCAGAAAGAACAAAGCAGCAGCAAAAAAAGCCGACTTGGCTGAAGCATAAAACAATAATTAAGCTCATGACTTTTAAAGGTCATCATCAAGCGTTACTAAGTGAGTAGGAAAATACGTGGCAAAGAAACGAGGTTTAGGGGAAAAAGGTTTAAGCGCTTTACTCAAGGGCTCAAATGTCGACTTTAAAAAAGAAGTTGAAAACGATGGAGACCTTAAGCAACTTCCAGTTGAGTTTCTAAAACGAGGTAAATATCAGCCTCGTCGTGACATGGATCCTGATGCACTCGAAGAGCTCGCCGAGTCAATTCGACAGCAAGGTATTATGCAGCCGATAGTGGTTCGTTCTCGTGGCGAAGACTCCTATGAAATTATTGCGGGCGAAAGGCGTTGGCGGGCAGCACAAATCGCTCAGCTCGATAAAGTCCCCGCAATTATTCGTGATGTTGAAGATGATGCGGCTGTTGCAATGGCGCTTATCGAGAATATTCAGCGTGAAAACCTTAATGCAATGGAAGAAGCCACCGCTTTACAGCGTTTGCAAGATGAGTTTGAACTTACCCAAAGCGAAGTAGCTGAAGCCGTTGGTAAATCGAGGTCAACCGTGACTAACTTGCTTCGCCTGATCAACCTAACAGATGAAGTAAAGTTGATGCTAGAGCATGGCGACTTGGAGATGGGCCATGGCAGAGCGATGTTATCGTTAGATACCGAGCGACAGATAATTGTGGCTCGTCAGGTTGAGTTGAAGTCGCTTTCAGTACGACAGACCGAAGCACTCGTCCGTCGCCTAATAGAAGACAAGCCTACAAATAAAGCAGCTAAGCCAAAACCCGATGCCGATATATCACGCTTACAAGAAGATCTATCTGAAAAAGTAGGTGCAGAAGTGAGTGTTCAGCATTCAAATACAGGCAAAGGTAAGCTAGTGATTAAATATAATTCTCTTGATGAGTTAGATGGAATTTTGACTCATATCAAGTGAAATCTAACTTGATCGAAAAATAATCGATTCTTTTTTGTAACTTAAGTGAATATTCATCCCTAGAGCGGTTGAATGCACAGATTATAACCCCTATAATCTGCCACGCTTCGAGAGGCCTGATTAGGCCGAAGAAGAAAATTGGCGAGAATGAATGTTAAGCGCCGCGACTCGATAAGACTAAAGAAAAATAAAAACAAGAGCTAACGATAACAAAATGTCTTAAAAGAACAGCAACTTAATGGCTGTATCTTAAGTCGAAGGTAATTAAGGAAGATATCTGCTAACTACAGCGCAGTGACATCAAAAGGTAGCAATGTAGTAGGCAAGATTAATGAACAGTAGAAAAAAGGCTGACATAAATAAGCCGCCGATTTACAAGATTTTTATTGCTCAGATGGCTCTTACGAGTGTCATTTGCGCAGGGTACTATTTAGTTAGCGGAAGCGTTGCGGCATACTCTTCGCTATTGGGTGGGGTTATATTTGTTATCCCACAACTATATTTTGGTGTTAAAGCGTTTTTGTACAGTGGCGCTCGGTCAATCCAAAAAATAGTTATAAATTTTTATAAAGGTGAGAGCACCAAATTAGTAATCATTGCACTGAGCTTCGGACTTATATTCAAGTTTGTAGAGCCTCTGGATTACTTAGCACTTTACTCCACCTTTATCAGTGTTTTAGTGATGAACTGTTTCTCGGCTCTCTTAGTAAGTAAGCCGAACTCACACAAAGCATAATTTAGAATTTTTAACTCTATAATGTAGGCCCTTAACTATGGCAGGCGATAGTCTAACAACCACTGAATATATTCAGCATCACTTAAGTAACCTAACTTTCGGCCAGCTTCCTGCTGGTACTGTTCGTTATGATGGCACAACGCTACAAGAAGCAACTTGGACAATGGCTCACGGTGGCGAAGAAGCTGCTGCAATGGGTTTCAATGCATTTCATGTAGATAGTTTACTTTGGTCATTTGGCTTAGGTGTTATTTTCTGCATGATCTTCCGTTCCGTTGCCAAATCGGTAACTAGCGGTGTACCTGGTCGCTTCCAAAACTTTATCGAAATGATTGTCGATTTCGTTGATGGTAACGTTAAAGATATGTTCCATGGACGTAACCCACTTATTGCTCCTTTGGCATTAACAATCTTTGTTTGGGTATTCTTCATGAACCTAATGGACTTGATCCCGGTTGATCTAGTGCCATGGTTGCTTACATTTGTGGGCGTTGGTTATCAGAAGATTGTTCCATCAACAGACCCTAACATCACACTAGGTATGGCTTTAGGTGTATTCATCCTAATGCTTTACTACTCTATCAAGATTAAAGGTATTGGTGGCTTTACTAAAGAGCTTACCATGCACCCTTTCAATCACTGGGCGTTTATCCCTGTGAACCTATTTATGGAATTAGTCGGTCTATTAGCTA
>NZ_LWEY01001734.1:0-1066 GCF_001634935.1 Oleiphilus sp. HI0043
TGTTGAGGTCTATTTATACATAAGGTGTCAGACAGACAATCGTGTGCGTCAGCACGATTATGTTTATACTCTCGAATATACTCTACCGATCATTACCCGGCTTGCTGGCCCTGACCACAGTCCGAAACTTATATAAGGCAAAAACCTAGTATGACCATCGACGCAAAAACGGTCTCGGCAGTACCCACCAATATCATCACCGGCTTCCTCGGTGTCGGAAAAACTTCTGCGATTCTGAACTTACTCAAACAAAAACCCGATAACGAACGATGGGCGGTACTCGTCAATGAATTTGGCGAAATTGGTGTAGACGGCAGTTTTTTTCAAGGTCAGAGCTCTCAAGAACAAGGCGTATTTATCAAAGAGGTGCCAGGCGGCTGTATGTGCTGTGCATCGGGCTTACCGATGCAAATTGCCTTAAACCAATTGCTTTCGCGCGCTAAACCAGACCGTTTGTTGATAGAGCCAACTGGGCTAGGCCACCCAATAGAAGTCTTAGAAGTACTGTCGGCAGAACACTATCAACAAGTACTCTCCCTACAAAAGACCCTCACATTGGTCGATGCACGCAAGCTAAGCGATGAGCGCTACACCCAGCATGATACCTTCAATCAACAGATATTGATTGCTGATATGATCATTGGCAACAAAAGTGACCTTTACCAAGACGGAGATGAAGCACAACTCACCCAATATATTAAGAAAACAATGGATAAAGCCCCTCCTGTTGTACTAACAAGTTATGGAAATATCGACATCGCACTTTTGAATGGGCCGACGTCTTCAGTGGTAACAGCCAAACATCACCATCATGAATCTGACGCACCTAGATTACTCATGGACTCGCCTATTCCGGAAACAGGATTTTTAAAAGCAACAAATAAGGGAGAGGGCTACGAAAGTATCGGCTGGCGCTTTTCGCCAGATAAGACCTTTAGCCATGCTGCACTTTTCAACTTCTTGAGTGGAGTCAATGCTGAACGAATGAAAGCCGTGTTTATCACTGACGAGGGAGTATTCGGCTATAACCTAACAACAGATGCCTTAACCGAGGTAGCACTGGATG
>NZ_LWEY01001735.1:0-1441 GCF_001634935.1 Oleiphilus sp. HI0043
TTCCTATGATGTGCCCGTCAAAGCGATTTCTGAATATCAGAATTTGCTTAAGAAAAACTCACAGCAAGAAGCTGTTTATCATGCTTACCAAGTTATGAGCCAACCGGTCGTTAGTGTTCAGCTAAGCGATACATGGGGATACGTACTTGAGTTATTCGAACAGGTGCATTATCAGGTAGTTCCTGTTCTGGATAATAAAGGGCAGCTAGTTTCAGTAATCTCTCGCCAACAAATATACGCTAAGCTCTTGTCTCAATCGTCGGTTCAAATGGGGCGGGACACTTCATTATCGAGTGTTATCCAAACAAGGGGGAAATCTGTTGTTTCAGCGGATCCTGTGACAGATGTTCGTAGAGTGGCCAAGGCCTTAGTCATGTATAGCTTGGATGCAATCCCTATTGTGGATGCTGAGCATCGTTTAGTGGGGATTGTCTCCCGCACTGATATTTTAAGGTGTGTGACTGCCAACCCTCCTCTTTCAATGTGGTGTTAGCGCGAAAGAGACTTAAGCCCCCAAAGAGATCTAGGCGAAGATTTATCTGTGTCAGAAAATTCCTTATTAAATGAACGAATTAAACTGCTTTTTTAAGGGAATGTTCATTGAGAAACTGAGGCTATATTAAGTAGCTGTATGAAGCTATCGAATACAAACCATTCTAACTCCCTTGCTCGAGCGAACTTTCGAGACACCCCGCATTGCGGGGTTTTTTTATATTCTGCAATACTCTTAGCATAACTTTATGTTCGTTAAAATCGAGTAATCATTTAGCTAAAATCTGATTTTTACGAGCATTAATAGTTGAAATAATGGCTTAGCTTTTAATCGTTTTAGTTGATGATTAGTGCTGTCAAGTGTTGGATTATATTTTCCAAATTATGAGAGGGACTAAAAATGAAATTGAATCATATTATGGTACCTATTTCTCCAGGAGGTGGAATTGCTCCAAGCTTGGGTGAGCTTATCGGCTTGAGGAGTGACAATGATGAACCGCTAGAGGTTAAGTTTATTACTGTAATCGAAGACGCTGACTTTTCTAGAATCTCGGGTTATATGAGAGCCTCTCCTGCGACACTCCTAGAGCACGCAATCAATGTTGAGCTTGAGCGGCTGGATGCCATGATTGCGCTCTTAGAAAAAAAGCTTCCTGATGTGTTATTTGAGCGCGAAGTTGTAACAGGCGTGGCATTTATCAATCTTATATTAAGTGCGTTGCGGGGCCACTATGATTGTATTGCCATCTCTAAGCCTAGTACCAACAAGAAAGATAGTAGTGTTATGGGAAGCACTTTGATGCACCTGATGCGTAAGTCACCCACGCCAACTTTCGCGATTGGCCACCAAAAAATGTGCCCTGAAATGAAAATAGCCGCAGCTATCGATGTAAGTAACATTGATGTTGATAGCGGCTTGAATCAGCAGATACTTGATGCAGCTTTGAGC
>NZ_LWEY01001736.1:0-686 GCF_001634935.1 Oleiphilus sp. HI0043
TACTCAGCAGCGGCAGCTCATTAGATGCCGACGAAGGTTCTACAGACGTCAAAGCCCAACGTTTTGATGTCGCTGCAACAGGCAGGCTGGAATCAACGAATGCACAAACAGTACTTCGACAGGGTATTGAGTACTATTAAGTTATTACGAATAGAACGAATTACACGAGAAACCAATATTGATGACCCTCATCTGCAACGAGGCCATCAGGAGGCAACAATGAAAAAAACATATCGACTCACTTTATCTCTATTGATTGGCCTGCTCTTTAGTAGTTTGGCCTACAGCGATGCAAAGAATAATATTGGTGAAGATCGTGACCCGCCAACCCCCTTAGAGCATGTCACATTAGGTTATGAAACAGAATCTATTGAACTTAATCGGGGGCTGAATGGCAAAGTACATAGTATTGAAGCCCGCGAGTGCCCGACTTGCGCGCTAAATAAGTATAAAGTGACCGCTGCTAGCAAAGCCTATATCAGCTCACAAGCCGTACCCTTTGATGAGTTAACTAAATACAACGGAAAAAGCGGTGCAGTCAGTTACTATCCGGAAACAAACGAACTCCATCATCTTCGCTATTTCAATTTGGAGGCGACAAAATGAAAACCATCAGTTCTAAATTCAGCCACGGTATCGCCTCTTGCATCATCACCTTACTCTCTGCCAATTGTGCCCACGCAGAT
>NZ_LWEY01001737.1:0-1802 GCF_001634935.1 Oleiphilus sp. HI0043
ATTGATAAAGCTCGGCTTACATCTCAAACCAATGCCACTCTGGGCATGCTGGCCTACGCTCGTAGTGAAGGGGCTAAACGCCCTGGTACAACCATTACACTCTGCGCGAGCAATAGCATAAACACCGGCGCACCGGCATGTGACACCAACGACTGGGAAAATGGCTGGTTTATTATGTCTGACCTTAACGGCGATCAGGTGTTAGATAACATCAATGAAGATTTAAACGGCGATAATGTACTAGACCCTGGCGAAGACCTAAATGGCAACGGCGTTCTTGATAACGCCGTCGACGAAGTCTTACGAGTTGGCGAAAGGTTAACAGGTNATAACACTCTCCGAACGTTTGGCTTTCCTAATCAAGGCTTTGTTCAGTTTGATTCAAATGGTATCCCCGGTTCCTCAGGCACTTTTGTTTTGTGTGACGAGCGCGGTATCACTGAAGCCAAAGCAATTATTATTAGTGTGATCGGCCACGTCAGGTCAGCGGTAGACGAAGAAGAAACGCCCGATGATATCGTTAACAACCATGAAGGGGTGAATGTAATATGTCCAGCAAGCTAAGCCCCTATGCATCTTCAGCCCAACTATTGCAGCCTCTTTCTCCTAAGCATCAGGGTGGGTTCACTCTGATCGAGATTCTGGTTGCCATTGTTATTTTATCAATTGGTTTGCTGGGTGTTGCTAGCCTGCAAGTTCAGGGCTTACGTAATAACCAAAGTGCCTATCTTCGCTCGCAAGCCTCTCTACTTGTTTATGATATGGCAGACCGTATGAGAACAAACGCTGATGAAGCGATTGCCGGTGCTTATGACGGCTTCGATTCACTTGGCACAGTGCCATCAGACCCGGGCTGTATTAACAGCATCAATGGCTGCAGTGAAGCTAGATTGGCAGACAATGATTTGTTTGAATGGGCACAACGCCTCAATGGCACTGATGAGTCAGCCATTCTTTTACCCGATGCACGGGGCAGAATAATCCGGGGTGACAATAACCTGTTTACCATTGAAATCTCCTGGAATGAAACACAGTGGGATGACGAAACACAAAGCAATCAAGTCTCTAACCAAACCTTTTTGGTTAACCTAGTGTTGTAAGGGAGGAGCACATCATGAATCAATATCCAACAACATTACAGGCACATTCAGGCTTATCAACACTCAAGCGAATGTCTGGTCTCAGCTTAATCGAGCTAATGATTGGCCTAGTCATCAGTTCAATTCTAATGATTGGTGTTTCGAACATTTACTTCAACTCTCGTGAGTCAGATACATTTACCAACGAACTATCACGCATTCAGGAGACAGGTCGCCAAGCCATTGATTTCCTGGCTCGGGACATCCGCATGGCAGGCTATCAAGGGTGTATGGACCCAGCAACAGTTGCGGTCAATATCATTGCCAACACCCCCCCCACCGAAAACTTCTTTAAATCTGCTTTAATCGGCTTTGAGGTCGAAGATAACAATTGGGCAACAGACAACGATATCGATCCGCTTACTGGAGACATTATCCGAAATAATGGCGAATATTTTAGAAATGAAGATTTTGTCGACAATGCCTTGGTAGGTAGTGATGTCATTTCAATTCAGGGAGCCACCGTTGCTAATGCTCAGCTCGTAGGCAACATGACAGCCGCCAATGCAAACATTCAAATTTCTAATAATGATATGGGCTTTGTTCAAGACGACATTGTCGTGATTGCCAGCTGTCAAAACGCAGATATGTTTCGTATTACCAACAACCCTAATGCTGGTGCCAATGTTACGCTTGCTCATGCAATGGGTTCCAATAGCGATA
>NZ_LWEY01001738.1:0-936 GCF_001634935.1 Oleiphilus sp. HI0043
GTGCAGCGAGTAAGTTGCCTTCTAATCTATCAGACAAAAGTGAAACGGCGTCACGAGCTAAGTTCAAGCCCATTTTATTGGCTCGTTGAGCTATCCAACGCGGCATCTCGTGTAGATTGATTGGCCATATTTGAATGATGGCACCAGTCTGATCAAGTCGGCTACACCACTTGCTTTTAAGTGTGGAAGCATCGAGTTTATCGGCGCAGATCAGTAAAATCTTATCTTCTGGCAAATTATCGCAATATTGTTGAAAGGCTTTTGCACCGGGGGTACCGGGTTTAGATTTTCCAAGTCGAAGTTCAGTTAGTGTCTTTTCTGCAAATAAAGACAGAGTGTTAGCTTCTTCGTTTAAGCTGGTCCAATCGAACTTGCGGTCAACTTCCAGAATCTTTCGCTCATCAAAGCCTTGTTTTTTGCAGTTCAGACGAATGCTGTCCAAAGCTTCTTGAACCAATAGTGGCTCGTCACCGGTTACCAAATAAAGCGGTAAGAGCTTTTTTTTCAGCTCATTCTCAAGTTGCTCAGCTTTGATGCGCATACTTACTCAGAGCCCTCGTTACTGCCGGAATCGCTGGTAGTTAGCGTTTGTTTATTTACGACATCTATCTGGCGGAATATTTCTGAAGCAATGCGCTGGCTAAGTTCAGACTGTAGCTCACTGCGCTCGCGCTCTTTTGATAATAGTGCAGAGGACTGGTGGCGATAGCTATTACGAACGACGATTTCCTGTTCAGCGAGTACTTCTTCGCTCTCTTGAAGAACTAATTGATAACTTACTTTAGAGCTCAGCCCATATTCAGCGGTTGAAGCATTGCTTTGCAGCGACAAGGTACGAGACTCTTGCTCGATAGGGGAGATAGCTAGCCGATACTGAGCATTGTCATCAAAGCTAATATTATTCAGCATCAACTTTTGGCGTAGTGTTTGGCAAAG
>NZ_LWEY01001739.1:0-591 GCF_001634935.1 Oleiphilus sp. HI0043
CCAAAGCCGATTGCACGATATCTGCAGCACTTAAGCGAATACCGAAGTAGATAACATCGAAGCCTGCATGACGCGCTGCAACAGCAATCATTTCAGCACCATTTGAGTGGCCATCAAGGCCCGGCTTGCCAACGACGATACGAGGGCGATAGCCATTCGTTTCGATGAATTGCTCAACTTTAGCTCGAACCTGTTCCAGGGTATCTGACTCGATTGTCAGCGCCTGACCATCAACACCTGTTGGTGGACGGAATTCGCCGAAGGCTTCACGTAAGGTATCTGACCATTCGCCCGTGGTTACGCGCGCTTTTGCACATTCAATAGAGGCTGCCATCATATTTTCGCCATTTTTTGCGGCTTCAGCCAAGGCTTTTAGAGAAGCTTCTACACGGGCGGCATCGCGGCTGGTTCGTGTATTGTTTAAGGCATCAATGGTTTTCTGAGCAGCTTCAGCGTCGACCATAAATATACCGCCGTCACTGTCTCCAACGAGTGGTGATTCAATACCGTCTGTCCACTTGTTCTTACCGACCACAACTTGCTCGCCTTGAGCCAGCTTGCTCATTCGCTCGCCTTGAGAAGAAACAAGAG
>NZ_LWEY01001740.1:0-1278 GCF_001634935.1 Oleiphilus sp. HI0043
GGTGGGGTTTCCTTCCGGCTTGTTTTTGATACTGCACAACTAAAAAGACTAGGAGTTCATACGATGAGTATGCAAGATACGCTTGCGGATATGTTCACACGTATTCGTAATGCACAGATGGCTGAGAAGCAATCTGTCACAATGCCTTCTTCTAAAATGAAGGTGTCAGTACTAGAAGTATTAAAGTCAGAAGGTTTCATCGAAGGCTTTAACACTGATGGTCAGGTAAAAGCACAGGTAACTGTTGATCTTAAGTATTTCGAAGGCAAGCCAGTCATCGAAGAAATTAAGAGAGCTAGCCGTCCAGGTCTACGCCAGTTTAAAGGTAAAGACGAGCTGCCAAGCATTCGCGGTGGTTTGGGTGTTGCCATTATTTCAACTTCGCAAGGTGTGATGACCGACCGAGCTGCGCGTAATGCCGGCATTGGTGGCGAAGTAATCTGCACAGTTTTCTAGGAGAAGGGCATGTCTAGGGTTGCTAATAGTCCAGTTCAGCTTCCTTCCGGTGTAGAAGTTAAGCTAACTGAGCAAGAAATTGAAGTAAAGGGCGGTAAAGGCACTTTATCTTTGGATCTTAATTCTGTTGTTACTGTAACGCAGGAAGGTTCAGAAATTAAATTTGCTGCTAAAAATGGCAGCAAGTTCTCACGAGCGATGTCTGGTACGACTCGCGCGTTGGTAAACAACATGGTTACTGGTGTAAGTACTGGCTTCCAGAAAAAGCTACAGCTAATCGGTGTTGGTTATCGTGTACAGATGCAGGGCAAGAAACTAAATCTGTCATTGGGTTTTTCTCACCCAGTCGAATACGAGCTTCCTGAAGGTATTAAAGCTGAAGCTCCATCACAGACCGAGATTGTTTTGTCAGGCGCTGACAAACAGTTGCTAGGTCAGGTTGCTGCTGAAATTCGTGCTTTCCGTCCGCCAGAGCCTTACAAAGGTAAGGGTGTACGCTTTGCTGACGAACATGTCAGACGCAAAGAAGCTAAGAAGAAATAGGTGAAGCTATGAGCATTAAGAAAGAATCAAGACTACGTAGAGCGAAAAAAACTCGCTTTAAGTTAAAAGCTTTGGGTGAGACCCGACTTACAGTTCATCGTACACCTAAGCATATCTACGCACAGATTATTTCAGGTGAAGGAAACAAGGTTTTAGCCTCTGCTTCTACTCTGGATAAAGATCTTCGCGGCGAAGGTACAGGTAACATTGACGCGGCTACTAAAGTTGGTGCTTTGATCGCTGAGCGAGCAAAGACAGCTGGTGTTTCAAGAGTAGCAT
>NZ_LWEY01001741.1:0-727 GCF_001634935.1 Oleiphilus sp. HI0043
ATTCCTGAAGATGTTTCGAACAGCAAAGCTCAAATTTCACGTTTCCAGCATGAGCTTAATATCCCGCAAAGCACAGCGTTGGGAAGTGCTCTGGATAGTAAGCAAATAGAAGTCGCATTAGGCAAACCAAGTCGTATTACGAGGCAATATGCAGAAGAGTTACGGTGCACCTTGGTCGCTAGTGATATGGCTTCAGAAAATACTTCAACGAGCAGTGCAATATGGTTCGCAAATACGGTTAAGCATGTAGTACTTGGCTTAGGTTGGGTAAAAGAAGAGTCAGGAAATGCTTTTTCAGTCGAATTCGAAGATAAAGAGCTACGCACATTCAGTAAAGAAACAGCAGATCGCTTCTTTACTGTATTGGACTAGGCTTTCAAGCGCCTAATCGCTATTTGGTAGCGCCCTGATACCGCCCATTTCATCAATGGCCACATAGATAAAAACAGCTTCGGTAATCTTACGGGTTTGACTACCTCGTGTATCGGTTCCGAAAACCTCTACTCGAATTTTCATCGAACTACGCCCGGTATCCATTAGCTCGGTATAGCAACTTACTTGGTCACCGATAGAAACTGGCGATAAAAACTCTACTCTTTCAATCGCAACAGTCGCTGAGCGGCCTTTAGATATCTGGCTCGCTGCGGTCGCTGCGGCCAAATCCATCTGTTCCATTAACCAGCCAGCGTAAATGTCACCATGTACATTGGTATTACGAGGCATCGCA
>NZ_LWEY01001742.1:0-1007 GCF_001634935.1 Oleiphilus sp. HI0043
CAATTTAATTTTCTGACTACAAAAGAACTCGGCGAGACAGTTCATGACATCGTGATTGGTGTCGAATATACCGACCAAACGGTTATCAACGGCGTCTATAGCTACACTTCTGAAGGAGCCTCAAACTGCTTCACTTCAGGTCGACGTGGTGTTGGGGAAGGCTATTGTTGGTCAGACGAAAATGGTAATACCGCGACAGACCTCAATACATTGATTCAACGAGATATTGCCCAAGGTGATAAAGACTCAGATTGGAATGTTGAAACCCTTGCGCTCTATTTCATGGATACCGTCGAGTTAAGTGATAATTGGACAGCCTTTGGTGGCGTTCGTTACGACTATTACGACTACAGCACCTTCGCAAACTATGACCCGGATGGCCGAAGCGGCCCCTTAGAAAGTGAGTGGACTGAATTTGCTGACGACGGTGGCTATTGGAACGGCCATATCGGTGCCAGCTATCAGTTTATGGACAATGCAAACGTCTATGCCAGCTTCTCGACTGCAACCAACTTGAATGGTGGTGAGTCGGATGTAGGCACTAGCTGTGGCTATGGTGGTATCTGTGTCGATGCCAGCGACCCTCAATTAGGTGACCCGGAGAAAACACAAAGCATTGAGGTTGGAACGAAGTGGCAATTAAACGATGGCAAGTTACTTGCGACAGCCGCGCTATTCCGCATCACAAAAAATGATGTGATGGAGAGCCCCTCTGGCGATAGCTATAGCACGCTGGGCTCACTGAACACAGGCAAGAACCGAGTAGAAGGTATCGAACTTGGCTTAACGGGGAATATCACTGACAAAATCAGTATGTCTGCAGGTATTGCTGTGATGGATGCCGAAGTATTGGAATCCATTAACGAAGAGGATGAAGGAAAAACCCTAGCAAACTTTGCATATACCTCTGCTTCGCTACATGTGAAATATCAGGCTACGCCACAATGGGCGATAGGTGGTACAGCCACTTATGAAGACGAGCGTTTTGTCGGCCAACCTGATACCGC
>NZ_LWEY01001743.1:0-1046 GCF_001634935.1 Oleiphilus sp. HI0043
GCGCTACGGATTGCTCCTCAAATTAATGCAAGACAAAAAGACACGCGGTCAGGACTTAGAGCTGGAACAGGCAAAAATCGTCAATAAGACCGGTGTCTCCTTCTCTAGAAGTAGCATGAATGCACGCAGGCTGGCGCATCGTACCATCTGCCCTGGAGCTGAAATTACGACACTCAAATCGAACTGGCCCTTAGAAATATTCGAAGCCGTTTGCGCTGATGACTCTTACGTATTGATTGAGTGTAAGTGGGGTAACTGCACATCAAGGTAAAACTAAGTCTTTACGGTACTGCAATCTACCCTGCAGTACCCTTTTCCTAACGCCCCCTGACATTGGTTAGCGCTTTTTTCGATAAATAAGGCACACCCATAGCCATACGCCCGCTGTATAAATTTGACTCGCCAAAGAGCTTGCTTTTATCGTTACTATTCAGGGAAATCTAATAGTACGTTCTGCCTGACGCTTAATATTGACCGCAACGAGTTTTTGATATGATAGTCACTATGACTATCTAAAAATCAATAATGGAATATCTAAACATTTTTAGAAAACAAAGCTGTCGACATTTTCGTGACATTTATACCACCTTAAAAGTTAGTACAGGTTTTGTACACAAGCTCAATATGAACACTCATATAGAAATAACACTAAACAGCTTAGTAAGACGCACAAAACATACGGATCAATTAAAAGCTCTATTGAAAAAGAATGGAGGAAAACTCACTAGAAAAGGTCGATCACGTAATTGGAAGCTAGAGCTGTCTTATCAAGATAAGAAAACGGTTGTCAACGAACTATACAACTCAGATGAGCCAAGCTGGCTATGGATTGCCAAGTTGCTCGCGCAACAAGAAAAGACGCACTCACATGAACAGTTAGTCACCATTGCGCGCCAAGCACCGGCGATTACAGTTAATCAGCTCGTTGCTGAAACTAATTGCAGTCTTGCAGAAGCGCGTAAAGCGCTTGACGAACTTGAATGGCTTTAAGCCGATAAGCTATTTGGCCAATATTTAAGATCAAATCTCAGCTAGATCGCCCTTCT
>NZ_LWEY01001744.1:0-22796 GCF_001634935.1 Oleiphilus sp. HI0043
AGTGCATCTCATGGAATGAAAATCGCTAGCTAGGTTTTGTTTTTCAAATGGGCCTTAATCAGAAAGTTTCTGGGGCTGACTGAACTCTCACAGAATGTCGATATTTGGCAATGATAGCCATTTTCCTCCAGAAACAAGCAGCGATCCAGTACCAGCCAGGTTTCCAACGCGCGCCTAAATAACATCCTTACCAGCTCTAGTTTTTCGTATTCTTGATACTTGGTTTGCCCCAGAGATTGGTAGTGTAAAAAGTCTATTGTTTGCGGCAGGTCAATATCTTTTAGCTGCGCACATTTTTTGCAAAAACGTTCGAAGCCTTCTTGAAGAATACGAATGCTGAGAGAGGGGCAAGGAAGGTATTGATCAGTATGTCTGATATCTTTTTGGAGCGTATCAAAGCCGAGTCGCCAAGCTTGTAGTTGTTTGCGCTTTCGGGTTTCAGCGGCCGATGCCGTATTACACTGTCTTGTCGCTAAACGCAAATCCTCATTGCTTAGGCTCAGTAGGGTAGTTCGGCCTACAAGTGATAGCGCCTGGTAGTTTTCAGAGCTATTGAAGCGGTGATAGCAGCATGGTGAGAAGGTCATTCTGTTAGAGTGACTTTCTACACCTTGCTTTAGCATATGTACATGCAGGCCACCGCAGGCATGCAAGGCAATTAGGTGATGGTTAGCTTCAAGCAGCTGAGACAGGTCATCATTCAATACATCACACTCTAGCGCCACAGTTTGATTGCTCAATTTTCTGGTGCGGGAAAGGATATTTGCCTGATTGACTAGCTGCGTATCAATCTCTAAACCGGTGACTTTTTGCTTGTATAGCTCTGATATTAATCGACCTAAATGCAACTTTCCGCAACACCATTCAATAAGCGGCGTTGTGGGTGGAGATTGGCTTTTGATAAAGGACTTTATCTGCGCTGCTTTTCTGCCAGGAATTCCTGTATCCCAAAATGCGGGTAGTTCTACTTCCTTTGTTGCTTTTGATGTCTCTGAAGCTGGAACGCTAATAAGTGAAAGGAGTTCAGACGCCACGGGGAAATAATTGGCTGCCGAGGCTAGTAAGTCCTGATCAGAAAGCTGAAGCGTATCAATATCATCTGAGCTAAGTGAACGTAACCAGGCTTGCAATTCGGGGTAATCATCCAAGCGAGAGTCAATACTAGAAAAAGCAGGCGGCTTCCAAAGATGCTCATAGCGTTTAAGGATTTGATCTAATTTCGTAAAACGAGCTTTCATCTGAATAAAAAGTTCTTAGGAGATCTTTAGATTATAAATTAGATATTCTATGACGAACGGATGCAAACACTTAAGCGCTTTTGTTTCGTTTGTTATCGAATTGTTACCCAGGTATGGAGCATGTGAGACGCTGGCCGATAAGGTTAATAAGGCTAGCGTAAGCGTCAGCTCAAGTTATCAGGCAAGCAAATTGCATCCAAACTTCATAAGCGTATAAAAGGCAAAAAACTGCCGAAAAATTGGCATTGAGAGGTGGATCATGGGTATTAATGCACAAGAACTCAATGATTATGTAATTCGTCCCGCACTCGCGGCTTTGGATGAACGCTCCCAATTTGCAGAACATTACTTATTGAAGCTAGCTTCTAAACGTTCCTCTTACGGTGAGCACTTGGTAGCCTCGAAGCAGTCTGATGGTTTAGGTATTTATGCGATTAGTCCTGAAAGTCACACCGCTTTATGGGATGAGTATTTAGCTTTTCAACCAGACCTGGCGAGTACCGTACGGGGTTTGGCTTCGCAAAGGGCATTTTTGGAAAACCCTCATGCTGAACTTGCAACCAATCTTGTTTATGCAAGCGCGATAGCCTGGTTGTTGACTCAGTACCGTAAGAATTGTGAGCAAGACCCGGTATCTGGATATGAGGATATTGCCTGATTTTCAAAGCAATTCTTAGAACGGCTTTACCTTGGCTATCTCTTCTTTCAAGCGTCGCTTATATTCATCCTGATCTTCGATATCTTTTAACTTTGCATAGATGGTTTGTAAGTCTTGTTTGTACTGTTTCATCTTCTTTACATCGTCGCTTAAGAAAATCGTATAAGCTTTCATTGAAAAGCCCAAGACCAGGATGAAAGGGAGCGATAGAAGTGAAATGGAATGTAGGGTCAGAACCACTAGCCACTTAAGCAAGCCAGAAACACTGTTCCTGTTATACAACGGTAAAGTGAGGGCGTTGGTCCAGACTGAATAGTTTTTTCGAAGAGCTTCAAGAGCTTTTTTGTGGCCGACCCAAGACGGTGTAAACATCGCAAGTAGATCATAGTCTTTGCCGTTATCGAGCCGAATACGCATATTGAAACCTTCAGAATATACAGAGGGAATTATAGTAAAGGTCTAGCAGGAATATGCCAAGTAATGAGGAACTATTTTATAGCTCCTGTGGTGCTTTGTTGAGGGGGGCTATTCGTGATTCGTTATACTGCTCTAAAGGAATTATTCGATATCCATCAGCTATTTGTAGTATCTTACTTCCCGCTGCCGATACTTTCTTTAAGCCTATAACAAACCCTACCAACAGACCTATACCGATGAGTACTAAGCCTATAATGGTGATAATTAACCAGCGATTGATACTGTCGACAATCGGCGTTACGGTTTCGTCCCGAACTGTTTTAAGTGACTGAGTTAGCAGCTCATTTGAAGGCTGTTGAGCCTTCTTAATGGTTTCGGGAAAGCTACCAGCTGCCCGATTGAGTTTGTTGGTCATGCTGTCTACTTTATCGGCCAAGTCATTAATCAAACGCAACTGCTCGGGAGAGAGATCCTGAAGATTTTCTGAAACCTCATCCAGGGCAAGAGATAGCTTTTCGCTAGCTTCTCGGAGAACTATGCCTGACTCCTTCAACTCCTTGATCTCAATATTAATAGAGACATATTTTCCAAGGTCTTCAGAGGGCTGTTCAGGTGAAGGCATCTCTATCGAATTTGCATAAAGCTTTGCGCTGATACTTAAGCTAAACAGTATTAGTATAAGGAGGGAGGTCGTAACGGCTTTCATTATAGGCTTGTCCTGTTATTGCTTTGGAAGGCGGATATTTACATCCACGGCATTACTAGGAAAGTGCAAATGTATCAAGCCAGTTTCCGGGTTGTTACGAGAAATAATCCAGCGCTGGCTGTCGACGCCTACTAAGGTTCCCGTTACGGGTACCTGTCGGTAGTCACTAGGTGCGATAACAACCTTACTGCCAATTCTATGGTCTGAGGTGTAACGCTTGTCTAGTTGCCGAGGTTGGGCTTCTCTCCCGATATCGATCGCCGTATCGATACTAATTTCATTGTCAGGAGAGTTGGTGAAAGCCTTCATTTTTTGGTACCAAGCCAACGCGGCTGTATTCTTGGAAATATCCTTTTTAAGGCCGACTTCCGTCAGAAACCAGAAACAATGATAAGCAGAGAAGTCTAGAATATTCGGTGTGTTACCACCGATAAACTCATTCGAGCTTAAGTTTTCTGATAGATAGCTTAGACCTTGCTTAATATGTTTGTTGGCTGATCTAGGGCTGCCGAGGGATACCGAGGCTTTGGCGCCCATTTCTATCCTGTCTTTCAAGAACAGAAGTAAATTCCATAAGCCTTTGTCTTTAGCAATACGTCGAAGTAATGATAAAGAGAATGCTTTATTTACACATGCAAAAAATAGCTTTGATTCAAGCCATTGTCTTTCAGTTAGAAGGCCTTGATTCAGAGCTTCGTTGGCTAACGATGGTTCGTCAGCGATAGCGGCGAGTTCATCAGCTATAAGGCTCGTATCACAAAAAATATCAGCTCCCACCTGTGCCACTGGTATTCTGTTATAACCTCCTGAAAGTAAGTCCAGTTTGCCTCGTGGCGGCGCTTCTGAGGTCAGACAGGAGGACCACTCTTGGTTGGTATAGCCAAGCATCGCTCTTATTTTTTCAGAGAAAGGAGACAGAGGGTAGTGGTGCAGTATTATGCTCATTGAAGATGTTCCAGAATAACAGGCTTAGTTGATATCCAGGCTATCTAAGCATAAAACTGTCTCGTGGTATAGTTCGCAATGCAAACTGCTGTATTTGGCTGTTGTGGCTAGGTGCTAGAACCAGGAGTGACGTATAGGCCGCTTCCGGAAAAACTGGCTCGATGACCTACATTGGTTAGCCTTAGTTTGTGTGATAAGGCTGCTACGTGTTTTGAGCAAGGTAATATGTTTTGAATATAAAGTGGTAATAAGCTCTGGATTGCTTTTTCTAATGAAAATCAGGTTAGTCGAAAGGCTGTTCTTGTTTCGTTGGAACTGAGAGTATGTGAATTATGTCGACTATCTATTCATGATATAAACGAATAACTCGAATATAGTTTGTGAATAAAATCCACTAATCTTTTAGGCTTGGACGGAATGTATGGTCGTTAATTTGACGAGGAGAGCGCTCTAAACTGTAGGGAGTAATAGGGGGTTAAGTCGTTAAGTAGAAGCACAAATAAAAACAGCCAGCTGACGCGAAGTCTAACTGACTGTATTTATTAGAATAATTGGTGGCTACACCGGGATTCGAACCTGGGACCCCATCATTATGAGTGATGTGCTCTAACCAACTGAGCTATGTAGCCAAAAGAGGCGCGTATTCTCTTGTTTTTACTGGAACTTGTCAAGCCAAAAATTTATAAAAAATACGCTTATATGCTATTGCTTAAACGTTGAAGCGGAAATGGATTACATCGCCATCTTGTACGATGTATTCTTTGCCTTCCAGACGCCATTTACCTGCGTCTTTGGCGCCGGCTTCACCGTTATTGTCGATAAAGTCATCATAGGCAATTACTTCGGCCCGAATGAAGCCTTTTTCGAAGTCTGTGTGAATCACTGCAGCGGCTTTAGGGGCAGGGTCGCCTTGCTTCATTGTCCAGGCGCGAACTTCTTTTACACCTGCAGTGAAGTAGGTTTGTAGACCAAGTAGCTCGTAGCCAGCTCTAATGACACGATCAAGGCCTGGCTCTTCCATGCCAAGGTCTGCTAAAAATTCATCGCGTTCTTCGTCATCCAGCTCAGCAATTTCTGCTTCTAGCTTATTACAGATCACGACGACTACAGCGTTTTCTTCTGCTGCGATTTCACGAACTTTATCTAGGTGAGGGTTGTCTTCAAAACCGTCTTCATCAACGTTGGCAATATACATTGTAGGCTTGATTGTAAGCAGGCAAAGCTCTTTGATAATTGCTAGTTCATCATCATTCAAACCAAGGCCGCGAACCGCTTTTGCTTCGTTCAAGTGAGGGAGTAGTTTATCCTCAAGTAGGCTCAGAGCATTCTTCGCATCTTTATCACCGCTCTTGGCTGTTCTGGTGAAACGCTTGATAGCCTTTTCTACGGTATCAAGGTCAGATAAAGCAAGCTCGGTATTAATTACATCAACGTCGGCTTGAGGGTTCACCTTGGCAGAAACGTGAACAACGTTTTCATCTTCGAAGCAGCGTACAACGTGAGCGATAGCGTCTGTTTCTCTAATATTAGCCAGGAACTGGTTACCGAGGCCTTCGCCTTTAGATGCGCCTTCTACTAGACCGGCAATATCAACAAACTCCATTGTAGTTTGGATAACCTTCGCTGGGCTGACAATGGCTGCAAGCTTGTCTAGGCGAGGGTCTGGCATGCCAACAACACCAGCGTTAGGTTCGATAGTACAGAAAGGAAAGTTTTCTGCGCCGATACCTGCTTTGGTAAGTGCGTTGAATAAGGTTGATTTGCCGACGTTAGGAAGGCCGACGATGCCGCAGTTAAAACCCATAATCTGAATCCCAGGCTGTAAAGTATAATTAGAAAAATTGGGCGCAAGTATACAGTAGGGTAGCGGGACAGTTAAGTATAAAAGATGAGCGCTTAGTGCTATTTTTTGTAATGCTGCTAAGGAATGCGAGTAATGGGCTTATTCTGCTTTAAAGCTATGGAGTTTTTGCATGGCCTTTTGCCAATCGCCACCAATGACTTCTTTCAGGTGCCTATCTGCTTCGTCGATACACGCAGAGAGTTGCTCGGCTTCTTTGGCTGTTGGTTTGCCAAGAACATGTCCGGTTACTTTGCTTGCATGGCCGGGGTGACCAATACCTAGACGCAAGCGCTTAAAGTTTTTGTTGCCGCCAAACTTCTCGATAATGTCTCGTAGGCCGTTGTTGCCTCCATGACCGCCGCCTTGTTTTAGCTTCATGGTGCCGCACGGGATATCGAGTTCGTCATGGGCGACGAGTACTTCTTCAGGGGAAATCTTAAAAAACTGGCAGATTGCCTGGACAGATTGTCCACTACGATTCATGAAGGTCGTCGGGAACAAGAGGTGTAGATCCTGGCCTTGAATATTAACTTTGGCATGAAGTCCGTGGAACTTCTTTTCTGGCTTAAGGTTTTGCTGATGTGCTTCAGCGATCTGGGCCAGAAAGATGGCGCCAGCATTATGGCGGGTGTTTTCGTATTCGGGGCCGGGATTACCCAGCCCCACAATCAGCTTGATTTGACTCATCGGAGCTTCTCTGACGCTATCAATTCATGCCGGATACAGAGAATTACTCTGCATCACCTTCTGCAGCTGCTTCACCAGCTTCGTCTTCAGCTTTACCCTTTGGAGTATGTACTGAACAAATTGGAAGATCGTGGTCAGCACCTTGCTGTAGTGCAGCAAGTGTAACGCCTTCAGGAAGTTTAAGGTCTGAAAGGTGAAGGATAGTTTCTGCTTCAACTTCAGTCATATCAACTTCGATGAACTCAGGCAAGTTACCAGGTAGGCAAATTACTTCAGCTTCAACCTGCTGGTGAGAGATCTTACCACCGCCCAACTTAACACCAACACAAGCGTCTTCGTTTGTGAAGTGAAGTGGAACGTGCACATGGATAGCTTTGTCCATATCAACACGCAGGAAGTCAGCGTGCATAACATCACCACGTGATGGGTGACGCTGAAGATCTTTCAGGATTGCTGGCTCTTCGTTGCCGTCTACACTGATTGTTAGAACGTGAGAGTAGAACGCTTCGTTTTCAAGCGATTTCTTGATCTCGTTTTCTTTCAGGCTAAGTGCGATAGGGTCTTTACCAGCGCCGTAAAGGATAGCTGGTACTAGGTTCTCAAGACGACGCAGGCGGCGGCTCGCACCTTTCCCCTGATCTGCTCGAGCTGTTGCGTTTACTACGAATGATGCTTCACTCATTTTTCTTTCCTCAAAGTTCACTAATATTCGCCCGCGACCAGACTAAATACCGTGAAGGTTAAAATAGAAAAAGCACCGAGGTGCTTTTTCCTGTACATCTATACCTGATTGAATCAGGTCTTAAGCGATTGTTTTAATTAATGTCTTAATCAAACAAGGCACTGATAGATTCTTCATTACTAATACGACGAATTGACTCTGCCAATAGGTCTGAAATTGTAAGCTGGCGGATTCTATCACAATTCATGGCTTTGTCACTAAGAGGAATTGTATCTGTGACGATCAACTCATCTAGTGATGACTTAGCAATGTTCTCGATAGCTGGGCCAGATAGCACGGGATGCGTAATGTAAGCGTAAACTTTCTTGGCGCCGTGTTCCTTTAGGGCGTCAGCAGCTTTACATAGGGTGCCAGCGGTATCGACCATGTCATCGATCAGTAGACAGGTTTTGTCTTCAACGTCACCGATAATGTGCATTACTTGAGAAACGTTAGCTTGAGGGCGTCGTTTGTCGATAATTGCCAGGTCAACATCACCAAGACGTTTTGCCATCGCGCGTGCACGAACAACACCGCCAACGTCTGGGCTAACAACCATAAAGTCGTCTTGAATGCGGCGTTGAATGTCATCAACAAGAACGGGGGTGCCGTAAATGTTATCTACCGGAATATCAAAGAAGCCCTGAATCTGGTCTGCGTGCAAGTCAACCGTTAATACTCGGTCAACGCCAGCGCCTGTGATCATGTCTGCTACCACTTTTGCGGTAATCGCAACACGTGTTGAGCGAACGCGTCGATCTTGGCGAGCGTAACCAAAATAAGGAACAACTGCAGTAATACGTGAGGCAGAAGCTCTACGTAGTGCATCAGTCATTACGATAAGCTCCATTAGGTTATCGTTGGTTGGTGCGCAGGTAGGCTGAATGATGAATACATCTTTACCACGTACATTTTCGTTGATTTCAACCGTGACTTCGCCGTCGCTAAATTTACCGACCTTAGCATTGCCCAGTGGTAGACGTAGTGCATCGACAACTTGTTGAGCCAGTTCGCGGTTGGCATTACCGGTAAATACCATCATTCTTGGCATGCGAGTTCAAGACCTCTTGAGTGTTTCGGCTTTCAGCTCTTTCAAGCAGTTTCCCGGGCTGAATAGTAAAAATACTAATACAGTAGTTTAGACCTCATCCGGAAGGTTTCTAGCTGTTTGCTTGATTGTTTTCTGAGCTGGGAAAATATGGCTGGGGTAGCAGGATTCGAACCTGCGCATGACGGGATCAAAACCCGTTGCCTTACCGCTTGGCGATACCCCAATAATCGTGTTGCTATTAACGAAGCGCTATCTTACGAATGGTCCCTTGCGAACCTTTTAGCTTCATCTAGCCTTTGAATTGCAGGAGAGAGATTGACTCCCTTGGCTATAAAGCCTTTGAATTTAGACTTAGCTTCATTCAAAACCTGTTTTGCTGTTGCCTCGTCTTTGACGATGCAGAAACAGCACGCTCCCGTTCCTGTAAGTCTAGCAATACCAAACTGGCTTAGCCACTGTATTGCCTCCTTGATTTGTGGGTATAGTTCTGAGATCAGTGCTTCGAAATCGTTGCGATACTCATCGCTAAGAAATTTCTCTGAACTGGTATCTAAACCATGTCCCTCAAGAGCGGGCGCTATTCTCTTCTTTGGCGTGTCTCTTGTCAACCTTTCATGCGAAAAAATTTTAGCCGTGTTGACGTGGCAATCGGGGGTCAATACAACGAACCATTCTTCGCTCATTGGAATTGGGCAGAGTTCATCTCCTATTCCTTCAGCCCAGGCGCTGCGGCCTTCAACAAAAACGGGCACATCGGCACCTATCTTTGCCGCTATTTTGGCTAATTGACATTCTTCGAGTTCAAGTCCCCATAGATGATTGAGCGCGATAAGTGTTGTTGCCGCGTTGGAACTTCCACCACCGAGCCCGCCGCCCATTGGTAGACTTTTTTCTAGATGAATCTTGGCGCCTAATAAGTGGCTACCTTTATCGAGTAGAATGCCTGCTTCTTTGAGTCTTTGTGCGGCGATAAAAATCAGGTTTTCTTCAGGAGGAATGTCGGCAATTTCCGGGGTGATTTCTATTTTTCCACTTTGATTGGCAGAAAAATGAAGCATGTCACCGCGGTCTAATAACTGAAAAACAGTTTGTAGCTCATGATAGCCTGGGTGCGATTGCTCAGGCCCTCGTCTGCCATTGATGTGCAAGAACAGGTTTAGCTTGGCTGGAGATGTCAGGCTTAAAGTCGGGTCCATTGTTTAATCGCTAGAATAATTCGCACCTTATCTCGTTCGAGCTTAATCTTTCCGGGCAGTGGAAGGCCGTCGATGAGGGTGTGTTTGCTGAAAGTTAAGTGCCAACCATTTTGTATTAGGCTGGCAGGGTAGCCCTGAGCGTCAAATTCTAACTCGTGTTGGCTGTCGGCAACAGGAATTCCTTTAACCCACCAGGGCAGTAATGAAATCGGAAGAGGAAACCCTAAAGCCTGATAGATCAAGAGATCTGGTTCATACGAGCTGACAGGCTGCTCACCGGCTTCGATAATCGTTAATAAATGAGGGTTTCCCTGTAGCTTGGATGCGCCAAGGCCGAAAAAGGTTGAGGAAAGGTCGATCACAAAGCTTGATTCAGCTTGGTGCCATTGATTGATTGCTACAGTAAGGGATTCTTCAGGTGTTCTTATGCCAATCTTGCCAATGAGTTTCCAGTTTCGGATGTTATCAATCTTTTGGGCGGTAAGAGGCCATTCAATTGGAGTTTCTCTTGATGTTTTGTGAGGTACGGTTTGTTGAAGGCTGGTGCATGCAGATAAAACGAGCGTCATTAGTATGAACAGCGCCCGGGTGAGGTGAGTGCTCGTTTTACTTGAAATGCCTAGAGCTATCATTACAAACTATTCTTTGGGCGCTTCGGGTGTTACTTGCTCGGTTTCGGGAGTTGAAGCTGAGCTGGTTTCTTTGTTAGTAGCTTGTTCATCTTCCGTGGGCGGATTCTCAATTATAATTAGTAATTCAGGGTCGAGTCTGTTGATGGTCTCAAGAAGTACTTCGTGTTCAGGATACTTCCGAAGAACATTGCTCCAAACATCTCGAGCCTCTGTTGTTTGATTTAGAGACCAAAGAACTTCACCCAAGTGTGCTGCGACTTCTCCATCCTGGAATTGTTGAAAGGCCTTGAACAAGAATACCAATGCTTCTTTATTTTGCTTAAGTCGATATAGTACCCAGCCCATGCTATCTAAAATGGCGGGGTTATTCGGCTTGAGCGCTAAAGCTTTTTGAATTAGTTCAAATGCTTCTTGAGTACGATCGGTTCGGTCGGCCAAGGTGTAGCCAAGTGCATTGATAGCAATCGCATTGTTCGGGTTCAGTTCTATTAGCTTTCTTAGATCTTGCTCCATTCCTGCCAAATCATCGTCTGCTTCTCGATTCATTGCTCGAGCGTAGAGTAGCTGGTCATCTTCGGGGAATGCTTGAATGGCGGCGTTGAGTGAGGCATTCATGCGGTCTGTTTCACCTGCACTAGATAGTAATTTAACTTCCAGTAGCCATAACTTAAGAGGGCTTGCTCCAGGTTTCTTTCTCAATTCAGCGAGTCTGTTTAGCATCTCGTCTTGCTGTTCGTTGTGAACCATTAGGAAACTTGAGCGCTCAAGAGATACTTCATAATGAACGCCAGCGCTTACTTTCTGGTAGAGATCGATAGCGTCATTGAAATTACCTTGGCTGTCAGCAATACGGGCTAAATAATAGTAGGCTTCATTAGCGTGTTGATTGGAGTCGATTAGCTGCTCGAAAGCTGCAGAAGCCTCTTCAACTTTTTTATTCTCTAGCATGACAATAGCGTGCGATAGTTTTAACCGCGATGCTTGGGGGTATTTAGTCAGTAGTGAATAGAATACCTCCTCGGCGTCATCGAGTTGTTTGTTTTCTATTAGCATTGTTGCATATAGACGACCAAGATTATGATTTGAGGGGAAATCGTCAAACTTGTCACCTGCATATTCAATAGCCTCTTCCAGTTGACCTTTATCATAGAGAACGTTGGCCTTGAGGACTGAGGCTGCTTCGAATTCTGGTGCGGCGTTTAGTATAGGCTCGATGATTTCAAGTGCCGCGTCGTATTCTTTCAAATTGCGTTGAGTGAGTGCGTAGCTATATCCAATCTCATGATTGTTAGGGTATTTTGCATATAAAGATTGATAAAGTAGGAGGATGGCTTCTTTATCTTCAAGAGGGAGGGCGCTTGAGCTGACTGCAAGGCCGTCTACTCGGGCATCACCGCCAAGCTCGATAATCTTTTCGATATGTTGCATGGCCTGTTCGTATTCGCGAGAAAGGGAATACTGATAGGTCAGAAGTTGATGTGCCGGAATGCTGTCTGGCTTTATATCAACCCAAAGGATTGCCATTTCCTTTATGGCCTCCATGTCTTTCATGTATTGAGCTGCATTTACAGCACGCTTAACAACACCTAAATCTCTTGTCATGCGCGCTTGTTGGATATAGTTAAGCAAGGTGATATTGAATTCTTGACGCTGGACAGCAACCTCTGCAACAAGCAGGTCGTAGAGCGTGTCTTTATTTAGGTCGAAATCTTGATACTCTGGAGATGTCTCAGATGAAAGCTTTTCACTACTTGCGGTGGTATCTGTCTCAGATTGCTTTGCTTTCATTAGGCTAGAGCAGGCGCTGAGTGAGAAAAGTGATGAAATTAATATAAGTTTGAGTAGTGCTTTCAATCTGAATCTCTTTTAAATAATTGAGGCTTGACGAGTTTTATGATGACAGATGGGTTTAAGGTGTCAACTTACCGTTCGTATAGTTTGGCCATGTGCTAGGGTTCATTTGTTTGAACTACTTTTTGTCGTGCTGTCGAGGCTTTAATCATAAAATAAGTGGCTTCTAGCTCTAAGAACTTGCTCTGTGTCATTGGCTTTCTATGTATTCTATTTGTAGAATAGCCGCTTTAAATCAAATTGCTTGGTATACATGTCGTTTTTGGCGTTTGGAATTAATCATAAGACTGCAACTGTCGACGTTCGAGAGAAAGTTGCGTTTGATTTACAACGTCTCGATATCGCGTTGGAGTCAATCAAAAAACTGCCGAATGTTAATGAAGCGGTTATTTTATCGACATGTAACCGAACAGAAATATACTGTGCTGGCAATCATGCAATTGATGTTTCGATGTTGCAGACTTGGTTGGCTGACTATCATTGTGTTAATTCAGAAGACCTCGAAAACTGTAGCTTTGTCTATGATGGTAAAGATGCGATTGTTCATTTAATGCGTGTTGCTGCTGGCTTGGACTCTCTTGTTCTGGGAGAGCCACAGATTTTAGGGCAGCTGAAATCAGCCTATGCTTCAGCACAAGAATATCAGGCTGTTCAAGGGAAACTAGGTCGGCTCTTTGAACATTGTTTCTCTGTCGCCAAGAAAGTACGCACTGATACGGCGATTGGTGAAAACCCAGTGTCGGTCGCCGCTGCTGCCGTCAATATGGCTCGCCAGCTCTTCTCAGATTTTTCAGACAATACTGCTTTACTTATCGGGGCGGGTAAAACCACTGAGTTAGTGGCTAGGCACCTGAAACAAAGTGGTATTAAAAAGATCATAATTGCAAATCGAACGCTGGCTCGTGCCCAGGATCTGTCGAGTCTGGTTGAAGGTGAGGCAGCTTTATTAGGTGATATTCCAGATTTATTAATCGATGCCGATATTGTGATTGCGTCGACGGCTAGCTCCTTGCCTATATTAGGCAAGGGGGCTGTAGAGAGAGCTTTAAAGCATCGTAAGCACCGACCTTTCTTTATGGTGGATATAGCGGTACCAAGAGATATTGAACCTCAGGTAGGAGAGTTATCTGATGTTTACCTTTATACCGTTGATGACTTAAAAGATGTTATTGATGAGAATGTAAAAAACCGAGAAGGCGCTGCTCAAGAAGCTGAGCGGATGATTCTTGAGGGAAGTGAATATTTTCTTAATCGTCAGCGTGTTTCTTCAGTTGGTGATAGTTTGAAACGCTTTAGATCACATGCAGAGACGCTTCAGCAGAAGGAATTAGAGCGCGCTCTAAATGCCTTGCGTGGAGGTGCGGACGCCGAACAGGTAATTACTCAATTATCTAGGGGCTTAACGAATAAACTAATTCACCATCCTACGATTAGTGTTAGACGAGCAGCTGAAGATGGCAAGAATGAAAAAGCAGATTGGTTGTTAGATTTGTTTGGTATCGAGTCATTAAGTGATTAGTTTCTGCATTATTATGTGTTGCGCTTAAATTTCCAGTTCGAACATATTCGTAAATCAAATATATAAGAATTTTAGCTATAAAAGATCCAAGGGAGTCTCTATGAGCGATATAGATATTGAGTACTTGCAGCAGTGGGTAGGAAAGCAAGAAACCAAAGAAGATGATATTAGTCTTTTTCAGGCGCAAGCTTTGGCTGCGGCACTTGATAACGAGACTCTACCCGAGAAAGGTGATGCCTTACCTCCATTTTGGGAGTGGATGTATTTTCTGCCAACGCCAAAAGCCAGTGCAACAGGTGTTGATGGGCACCCGGATAAAGGTGGCTTTTTACCCCCTGTACCACTTCCTCGCAGGATGTGGGCGGCCGGTGAGGTTGAGTGTCATAAGGCTTTGATTATTGGCCAGCCGGCCTCTCGATTATCGACGATTGAATCTGTTGAACTTAAAACGGGTAGTACCGGCGTGTTGGTTTTCGTTAATGTTCGCCATGATATTTCACAAGCGGGTGAGCTGTGTATCAGCCAGGTACAGAATATTGTTTACCGGGAGCAACCAACAGAAAGAGCTGAGTTGCCACCAGGCAAGCCTGCGCTTTCTGAAGCCGATTTTTCGCAAGAAATCACGCCAAACCCAGTGTTGCTATACCGCTACTCGGCGCTGACTTATAACGGCCATCGTATTCATTATGATCGCGACTACGCGGTAAACGAAGAGCTGTATCCTGCCTTGGTTGTTCATGGGCCATTGCTGGTGACTTTATTGTTAGAACTTAAACGTCATAATATTGCCGATAAATCTTTGAAAACCTTCAAGTTCCGAGCGGTTAGACCGACGTTTGATACCTCGGTGTTTACCGTGTCTGGTAAGCGGGATGGCGATGATTTATCCCTATGGTCTGCTGATAATGATGGTTTTACTTGTATGACAATTAAAGCAAGTTTGGCCTAAGGATTCGTGAGCGAGAATAAAATGAAGAAATTAGACTACCCAGGCTGGCGTACGGCCTTGTTTATCCCTGTGCACATTGAGAAATTCGTCGCCAAAGCGCATACGCGTGGTGCTGATGCTTATATTCTGGACTTGGAAGATAGTGTTCCGCTAGAGCAAAAAGCAGAAGCTCGAGAGTATGTGGTCCCGGCTGCGAAAACGGTTAGCCAGGATGGTGCTGCTGCATTGGTAAGAATCAACCTTGATGAGCGCTTTGCCATGGACGATGTTGTCGCGTCGGTCAGTGAGCATGTTAGCGCGATTGTAGTGCCAAAGGTTGAGTCTGCTGACCAGTTACGGAAGTTCGCCGCTAAGATTTCTAAATTGGAACAGGAGCGAAATATTCCTCAAGGGCATACAGCGATTATTGCAATGATTGAGTCGGTTGATGCTTTACCCAAACTGGATGAAATCGCCTCAGCAGACCCGCGTGTTGTGGCGATGACTTTAGGCTCTGAAGATTTCTCGGCGACAGCTGGCATGCAGCCACTTCCTCAAACCTTGTTGCTGCCAAATCAGGTGCTGGCATTTGCTTGTCGTCGTGCCAACATTATGCCTTTGGGTTTTCCAGGTTCGATAGCTGACTACAGCGATATTGATGCATTTACTGAAACGGTTAAGTTTGCCAAGCAGCTAGGTTTTGTAGGAGCCTTCTGTATTCATCCTAAGCAAGTAGAAGTCATTAATGCAGTATTGACGCCTAGCGCGGAAGAGGTAGAACATGCTGAAGGTTTGCTTGCTGCATTTGAAGCAGGCTTGGCTGCAGGCAAGGGAGCCGTTGAATATAAAGGCAAGATGATTGATTTGCCGGTTGTAGAGCGGGCAAGAGAATTATTGAGAAATGCTAAAGCTTTAGCATAGCCGACCTCTTTACTAGTGAGGGCTTGCTTATAGTGAGCCTCTTTCTAATTACTTAAAATATTTTTGATAAACCGTCTGAGTATATCCGCTTTCTTGTAAGTGCTTTAATGCTTGTTGGAATTGATAAGCAACGGAACCTTTATGGGGGCTGGTTTTTTGATTGTTAAAGCCTAAAGCGCTGTTTTTATCAAATCTGCTATTTTGTTGTTGCTTAAAGTGTTTTGAGTTAATAGAGAAGGCCGCTTTTAACGAAGAGTATTCCTTCTCAATTGCATTTGGGTGAAGCCGTAGGCCAATGTCACTAAACTGCTTAATGCGGTTTCGTTTTAAGTAATAATCCAAGATATCTATATCATATACATAGAAATTACCTCTACCTAGTTTCAGTGCCTGAATTGCTTTATCAATAGGCAATTTGCCCATTTTCTGAATACTTACTTGAGGAGCGCCTTTGGCATATTCAGCGGAACTACCTCCTAAAGGGACAAGCAAAGTACCTTTCGCCTTCTCAAAGTCTTTTATTTCGAAGTCTGTAATGTCTGAGACTAAGGCTTGTTTCGATAGAAAGCCATTGTCCAGCCAATATAAAAACTGTGATCTTTTTTCTGAAAAACCAGACGAAGGATAGAAATCGATATCACCTTCTTTAAGGTGATGATAAACACGTTTTTTAGGTAACCTTACGATTTCAAGTGAGAGTCCTATCATCTCTGCTGCTTTAGAGAAAAGTTCTCGGTATGCACCGCTATTATCATTTTTGTTGCCGATATAGGGCGGTTTGCTGCCTTCTTTATAGCCAAGAATGATAGTAGATTTATTGTCGGGAGAGGTGTGTGAAGTTTTTTCTTGTGAATAGCTAAGAGAGGCTTGTAAAGAAAGAAGAAAGCTTAGAATGAATACCCATCTTGTTGGATGTTTCATTTGTGCCTCCTTTTAGTTAGCTGCTTTGAAGCTGAGCTAATGCGAGTAGCTCACTACTCGCATTATAGGCTTATCTATACAGCGTCACTACCGGTTTCGCCAGTACGGATTCGAATCACTTGCTCAAGTGATGAAACAAATATCTTGCCGTCGCCGATCTTTCCAGTATTGGCTGCATTTGTCATCGCTTCGATAACTTTATCTAGCATATCTTCACTGATCGCTACTTCTAGTTTAACTTTTGGTAGAAAGTCTACAACGTACTCAGCGCCACGATACAACTCTGTATGACCTTTCTGGCGACCAAATCCTTTAACTTCAGTAACTGTTATACCCTGAACACCGATTTCTGATAGTGCTTCACGTACATCATCAAGTTTAAAAGGTTTGATTATCGCAGTAACAAGCTTCATTCTATTCTCCGTTATCTTAAAAAGACTCGTAATTGTTCTGTTACGAGTAGTTATATCTCACTATAGTTGTTTATTCATTGATGCCAAGCAACTCAACATCAAAAATTAGTACCGAGCCAGCCGGGATGGCGCCAGCAGCTCTATTTCCGTAGCCAAGTTCGCTCGGAATAAATAATCGGGTCTTCTCGCCAACCACCATAAGTTGCAGACCTTCAGTCCAGCCTTTGATAACTTGATTCAAGCCAAAAGAGATAGGTTGTCCGCGAGCTACGGAACTATCAAAGACAGTGCCATCAGTTAAGGTGCCATGATAATGAACTTTAACTTTATCGTTTGCAGTAGGGTGGGCTTCTCCCGTACCGGCTTGAAGTACCTTATATTGAAGACCCGACTCGGTTGTGACAACGCCTTCTTTGGTCATGTTTTGGGCAAGAAACTCACTGCCTAATTGTTGATTCTCAACGGCTAGCTTTTTGTTTTGATTAGTGCGGTGGACGATGAATGCTGCAAGTGCAACAACAAGTATGACAACAATGATTTTTAACACGGGTGATTTGCCTTTTATTAAATCGGTATTGGAATGAAATAGATTCTAAATGATTCCCTGATCAAGTGCACATGCCATTGCGCCACCTAATTCCGAGCAATGGCTCTCAAACTCTTTTTGGTAAGCGCCTTTTAGTAAAAGGGGCTCCTGTACCCATCGCCACTTAAGGCCAGTGGTAATGGTTTCGAGAGCACGAATTGTACCTGTGCCATCATGACCGGCTCTAATATACGCGGCACAGGGTAAGCCTTGTTTCGCTTCTAAGCATGGGTAATAGCAACGGTCGAAGAAATCTTTGAGGGCACCACTCATGTAGCCTAGATTCTCGGTAGTGCCGAGTATAATGGCGTCTGCACTTAGTACATCTTCTGCTTGTGTTTCAAAAGGAGTTTTCGACTTGAATTCAACTTGCTCAAGAGCTTGGCTGATGACACCCTGGCACAGAGCTTGTTGTAAGGCTTGTGTATTTTCAGACGGGCTGTGGGCGACCAAAAGGAGTTTTTTCATTTCGCTTTGCTTGAGATACAAAGCTTAGGGTAGGAGTGGATTACTCATACCCTAGCCCTGTCTATTGGGTTATGGGTATGCATTCTCTACTGCAGACATTGCAGCGTCGACATCGCAGCTATGTCCAAGTTCGTTAAGCACCGCGCCTAAAGAGCTAACGCAGTAATCAACGTTTTTACGATTACAGCCATTGCCCATTAAGCCGATTCGCCATGCTTTGCCAGCAAACTTACCTAGCCCTGCACCAAGTTCCAAGTCGTACTGGTTAAGTAGTGTTGATCTAACAGTCGCATCATCAATACCTTCTGGAATCTTCACTGCATTAAGTTGAGATAGGCGAATATCTTTAGGCACTAGCATTTCAATGCCGAGCGCTTCTAGACCAGCAACCAGTGCCTTATGGTGCAGCTCATGACGTTCCCAAGCGCTTTCCAAACCTTCTTCTTTAAGAATTAATAGCGATTCGTGTAGTGCATACAAACTGTTAACTGGCGCAGTATGGTGATAAGTACGCTTAGCACCTTCACCCCAATAGTCCATGACCAGGTTTAGATCGAGGAACCAGCTGTAGTTCTTAGAGCTTTTGGCTTTGATCTTTTCAATTGCTTTAGTGCTAAAACTGACCGGAGAGAGACCTGGGATACAAGATAAGCACTTTTGAGTGCCTGAATAAATTGCGTCTATGCCCCAGTCATCAACTTGAACATCAGAACCGCCTAAAGAGGTGACGGCATCAACGATTGAAAGACAGTTATGTTGTTGAGCTATTGCACATAAGGCTTTTGCATCAGAGCGAACACCGGTAGAGGTTTCAGCGTGAACAAAAGCGATCATTGAAATATCAGGATTTTCTGAAAGCTTCTGGTCTACTACTTCTGGCTCAACAGCTTCGCCCCACTCAAATTCGATGGCTTCAACCTGAGCGCCTGCGCGAGTCGCGACTTCTTTCATGCGCATGCCAAATACGCCGTTAATGCAGACAAGAATTTTGTCACCCGGCTCAACCATATTCATAAAGCAGGTTTCCATACCAGATGAACCTGGTGCAGATACCGGAATCGTAAGTTCGTTTTTGGTTTGGAAAACGTACTGAAGAAGAGATTTTATCTCATTCATTAGCGATACAAAGCTAGGGTCCATATGACCGATGGTTTGCTGAGATAGTGCTTTAAGTACTCTTTCGGAAACATCTGACGGGCCAGGGCCCATTAAGATGCGGTTTGGAGCGTGAAATGATTGCATAGTTCGGGTGCTGCCTGTGTTACTGGTTAGTTCTGTATTATTTTATTAAAAATATGAAGATGCCAGTATAGACGCGAGAGTATGACAGGGCGATGTTTATGCAGCTAAAAAAGAAAAAATGTACAAACAATCACATTATCTGTGACTGGATGTACATTTTTTGCAGTGCTGTTTAGGTCAATAGAGCGGAAATTAGACTAGCGAGCGCGCTTCAAGCTGTTCTTGGTGAAGTCACTATCACTTAGCCCGGTAGAAAACTGAAAATTGCTCCAGATTAAGTCAGTGCTTTTACCTGTCTGGTGATTCTGCATCTTCATCACATTCGGGCGCCAGTATTGGTCAAGATATTGATTGTAATCACTAGAGTTGAGGGTCTTTAGTAGCGCTTTTTTACGGTCATAAAATTCAATTTTATGGACGCGGTATTCACTCTGGTCGATCCAGGCAATTTGGCTTGTGTAGCCAGAGTTTTTATCTGTTGGGAAGCGTTTAACAACAAAGCAGGTTTCTGTGCCACACGCTTCGTCTTTTAAGTACTCATAGCTATACTTTTCAACTTCTTGTGAGCTTAAGTCTTCGAAGGCAAACTCACTTCCCATGAATGGGCCAGACTTGTTTTTAGACGCGATTCGCTTAACACGCTTTAGTGCTGGTAGGAATAACCACTGATCATCCGCATCAACTTTGTGCGAGAACGTCAGTAAAGCAGTACCACGAACAGTTTTAGGCTCATCAAATATGGTTAAGCCTTTGTCACCATCATTTTCGACTTCGAGGGATTTTACGCGCAAAACACGAACACTTTCTTCACCACGTTTGTTGCGTAAGGTCATCGTCATGTCAGCAGTAGAGTCCTTCCAACCAGTGTTTCGCTTATCAGATTCAATGGCGATAGCTAAACCTTTTTCTTGAGGTGTTTCTGCAAAGGTGTTGCCTGAGAGGCTCAAGGCAGTAAAGCAGGATAATATCGCGATGGATTTCTTTACACCGCGAGCAGAAAGGTTAGATAGCATGGATATTGTCCTCGGTCTTGTTATCTTGTTAGTTGGCACTGCAGCAGCATCATTGAGAAACTATATGATGATGCTAGAAGCTAGCGCCTATTAGATACGAAAATGTCGATTAGTTAAACTGAAATCCCTTACTTCGTTTGGAACGGTACTTTCCATGAGTAGAAAGTAGCACTATCAGTTTGTTGAGTTACCTTTTTAGGTGACTTAGCCATTTAAGGGTGCTCTTTGATCTAGGATACCTTGATCATCGATTGTTAAATCTTGCTTAGCTTTTTTACGTTTACTTCCAACCAAAAACAGTAAAAGCGGTGGAAGGAAGAAAAAATCAACAAGTAAAGCGACAACGATGGTTACGGCCGTCATCAGTCCCATATCGGAGTTCATAGAGAAGTTGGATATAGCTAATACAGCAAAGTTCGCAAATAGAATAAATGTGGTGACCAACAGCGCAACGCCAACTGTACTAAAGGCATAGCGAATCGCATCCTCGGTAGATAGCTGATTCTCTCGCTTGGCACGTAAAAATTTACTTAAAAAGTGAACGGTGTAGTCGACGACGATCCCCAAGGTCATTCCGAATACAACAGATAGTCCAATACCGATTTGTGCAACGGTCATTCCCCAAACACCAAAAGCAACTAAGGCCGGAAGGAGATTGGGAAGTAGGCTAACAAAGCCGTAATATGCAGAGCGTAAACTGAAAGCCAACACAACAGAGATAATGATTAAAGCGATAAATGTACCTTGTAGCATGGAGCGAATGTTATTCTGACCAATATGAGCGAACATGATATCGCTACTTATCCCGTGGGAAAATTTAAGGCTAGGAATATTTTCGGAAAACCAGCTCTGAGCACGTTCTTCCAAAGCGAGAAGCTCCGAAGTAGATGTTTTCGCTAGATAGCCTGTTAAACGAGTCTTGGCTTTGTTGATGTCCACTTGGTTGTTCAAGTCGAGTCCGTAAGGGAGTGACATTTCATAAAGTAATAAATACTGTGAGGCGAGCTCTGCATTATCAGGGAGTTTATATGCGCTAGGGTCATCACCATGCATATTTTTGTTCAGACGCTTCATGACATCAGTAAAGGTCGAGACGTGTTGAACTTCTGGTTGAAGCTTTAACCAGTTTGCTGCCTTTTCAAGGTTTGCCAAATACTCAGGCTCGTTGATTCCACCTTCTTCCTCGGCTTCAACAATAAAGGATATGTAGCCTAAGCCGGTGAGCCTTTCTCTGGTAAAATCAGCTGCCTGTCTTTGTCTCATTGGCTCGTCAAAATACTCGACCCATACGTCATTCAATTCGTTTTGAGGTAAGAAAGAAATGCTGCCAGCCATAATAACCATTGTGCCAATGAGTAGACGTTTAGAGTGTTTGATGACCCAGTTTGATAGCGTAACTGTCCAGCCGCCTTCTTTATGCTCGCGTGATTGAACTCGGAATGGCAGAAGCATAATGAGTGCAGGCAGTAGCAATACAGAGAATCCCCATGCACCAATTACGCCTAAGGCGACAATATTTCCTAAGTCCCGGAAGGGAGGGGAGTCGCTAAAGTTCAGAGACAAGAAACCAATTACGGTTGTGACACTGGTTAAAAAAACGGGTTGCTGATTGATACGTAAGCTTTCGATAACAGCCTGAGCCTTGGTTTTCCCTGACTGCATTTGCTGGAAGAAAGATGCCAGGATATGAATCGAATCGGCGATTGCTAGTGTCAGAATCATTGTTGGTGCATTGGCGGATGCGGTGGTGATATCCATACCCAGCCACGCAGAGATACCAAGCGCGAATAGGATTGAAGTAATAATGACAACTATGATGGAAAAGCTACCTGAGAAGACCGTAATGATGCTCCGGCTTGCAGCAAACATGTAGATCGCAATGCAGGTGATGGCGATCAAAAATGCTAAGGGGACGATATGCGATAAGTCATACATCGCCGCATCTTTGAAGGCATTGTCAAAGATGATTTGTCCGGTCACATATACAGTCAGGTCGGGATACTTTTGATTTAAATGAGCTTGAATCTCGTAGGCTGCAGCGGCTACTTCGGGTGTTTCTTTACTAGGATCCAGCCCAGGCATTTCCATAGAAACGTTGACGCCGGTAACATCGGCGTTAGCGGCGATGAGGCGCCCGGCAATTGAGGGCTCATTGAGTGCGACACTCTTTGCGTACGCAATTTCACTGCTCGATAAATTGCTTGCATCTGTAACCAGGTTGTCTACCAAAAGGTCATCGTCTTCTGCAATAGTGTGTTGGTAATTGGTAATAGAGTCCACGCGTATTGAGTAGGGAAGTTGCCAAGACATTTCGGTAAGCTCTTCAATGATGCTTAAAGTCTCTCGAGTAAATATATGGCCATCTTGGGGGGCGAGGACAAACATGACGTTGTCACTTTTTGTAAAGGTTGCCTGTAAATCTTCGAAGGCTTTTAGGTGGGGATTATCATCACTAAAATAAATCCGGTAGTCGGAGCTAAATTTTGTTTGCGGTAAACCTGTGGCGGCAAGAAATACCACAAGCAATGAGGCGAATACCACCAGTAAGCGAAACTTAACAAGAAAATGGCTTATGCGTTCAATCATAGCGTAACCTACCTAATGTTTCTATTGCCGCAGAATGCCTGTAGCGAGCATGATAACTATACTTAAAGGTTGTGACCGGCGGTCATGAATTTAGAATACTACGCTTTGAACAGTGTGAATACAATGAATAAAGATATTTGAAGCTAAGAATAACTTTTCTAAATATGGAAAAGTAATAATGCTAATGGCTTAATAATGGGATAATTGCTGTGACGGAAAATCTTCTTATAGGTCTTATAGTATTGGCTTGAGAA
>NZ_LWEY01001745.1:0-1021 GCF_001634935.1 Oleiphilus sp. HI0043
ACGCAGCAACCGAAAATCTCCAAGGATCCGACGCGACTGATCCCGCGTATGGCGGATGAGCTGACCCTTCGGTTACACGAGGTCAGCGAATACTTGGAACGTTCGGACAATCGGGACGTGATACTGCGCCCGAAAGGCGGCAAACACCTTTGGCGGTTGCCTACAGCCAGTAAGAAACACCTGGTGAATAATCCGTTCTTCCAACAAATGAGAGCGATCAGCGTTGCCGATGTCTTGCGCGTGGTGGATCAGGATACCGGATTCATTGACGACTTCGAGCATGTGCTGGGCATGAACTCGAAAAGCCGTCAATACGAAGTGGACCTGTTGGCGATCTTGATCGCCAATGCCACTAATCAGGGCATCTATGGCATCGCTCAGATCTCCGATCGGACCTATGATCAGCTCAGCACTATCCAGGCGAACTACCTTCGGCTGGAAACCCTGAATGCGGCCAATGACCGTATCAACAACGCTACCACACGACTGAGCATCTTCAAGCACTACAACATCCAGGATGACAGTCTGCATGCCAGTGCCGATGGTCAGAAGTTCGAAGCCAAGCGCGAGACGTTCCGTACACGGTATTCCTCAAAATACTTCGGTACCAGCAAAGGCGTCTCGGCGGTCAGTCTGAATGCCAATCATATGGCCATCAATGCCCGGGTTATCGGCGCCAACGAACATGAATCCCATTACATCTTTGACCTGTTGATGAACAACAGTACTGAGATTATCCCGGACATGCTCTCAACTGACACTCATGGGGTAAATCATGTGAACTTTGCCTTGCTCGATCTGTTCGGTTATCGGTTCGCCCCCCGATATGCCCGGGTTGGCAAGGTCATCAATGAGCTGTTCAACATCACCGAAGACGAAAATCAGCGCGTGAAACTATCGTTGCGCAAGCCGATCAACACGAAACGCATCATAGACCACTGGGACACCATCCAGCGGATCGCAGTCTCTCTAGCCCAGCGGAAAACCAGCCAAGCTACGTTGGTGCGTAAACTCTCCGGCT
>NZ_LWEY01001746.1:0-401 GCF_001634935.1 Oleiphilus sp. HI0043
GAAAACATGGCAAGTATAGATTGCTGTGAAGGCCTGTATTTCTTTTTATCAGCATCACTACCTTCGGCTATATATCTAAAAGGCCTCCAGCTTTTATTAAATTCGTACAGACCAGCAGACGGTACAAATTTATCCACATTGGCTAGACCTATCCAAGTTTGCGGTGGCTTAAAGAAGAACTCTGAATAATCAAGTAAGTCATTCTTTCTAAAATCGACAGCAGGCTTTTCTGCCACCAAAAAACTCCACAGCAAAAATTTTTCTATGTCAGAACGGAATCTAATGTAAGTATGCTCAGATTTGTTTCTGCCAAGGAAAATCAAATACTCTCGCGCCCAATCCCAGTGTTCACGGCACCACTTAGGGTTGTCGTTGAAAAACTGATCTAGCTGTGGGTAATC
>NZ_LWEY01001747.1:0-808 GCF_001634935.1 Oleiphilus sp. HI0043
GATCACCGTCTTCGATCATATTAAAGTCGGCAATGGCCTTACCCATGCCACTGCGCAAGCGCTTTTGAAGCTTGTTAAACTCGTATTTCTCTGAACCTGCTAAGCTCTGCATAACCCTACAACCTGACAACGACAACATTAAAGGCGCGCATTATAGCGAATTTACGGCTTTAACCCAAAGCCCGGTCTAACAAACGTTTAGCAGCGGATATTTTTTTAAACTGTTCCCCGCAGCCCCCCTTATCAGGGTGATGAATTTGAGCAAGCTTACGATACTGAAGCTTAACCTGCCTTTGGTCAGCATTAGCAGGCAAATCTAATACACTTAGCGCAGCATGCCGATCATCATTTGCCAGAAACTTACGCCAAAACTTATCGAGCAGGTCGTTTACTTCATCTTCTTCTGTTTCAAAATAGTGGCTAATATCAAGGTAATATGCCTTAACCGAATCATAAGATGATAATTCGGAAACTCCTTCTGCAAAGGGTCTTCTAGATATATTTATCAGATTGATGTCGAGAAAAAAACGCTGCTCATCTAGATAAGTGTTTTGTAGCGTGTAAAGGGCGTGTTTTAACAGAAAGTGGGCACGAAAAAGGTCTTTACTCTGACTTATATTGAACTCGGAAAACGGCTCTTGCTGAATGCATTTTAGATGTTGAATAAGCTCAATTTCTTTAACGCTAGCATGATCATCAAGATAGTTATCTATCCCCTTGATAATATCTAACAAGACATCCAAGCTAGTGAGCCTTCTTGCCTAAACGGCTTCGAGGAGGGGCGATGCCTACACCGTTCTTTTCTTTC
>NZ_LWEY01001748.1:0-1222 GCF_001634935.1 Oleiphilus sp. HI0043
ACTCATCAGAACCGATTCCCATACCCGTTTGGGATCCGACAGCCTCCAGAAACTCGATCATTACCCCTTCGACCTGTTCCTGACTAATATCTTTCAATGCCGCCATAGAGGTACCCACCCGCTGTACTTCTTTTGGCCCCATATGCTTCAAAACCTGGGCAGCGTCCGCTTCACCCAGGCTCATTAGTAAAATCGCAGCAGCATCTACCCGCGAAACTTTTGGCAGCTTTTTATCGCCGTCACCATCAGTCATCTACATTTACCCATTGACGAATTACCTGAGCAACCCTAGCAGGGTCCTCAGCAATCAAACCTTTCAAGGCATTAAGTTGTCGATCAAAACCTTCCGAAGCCCCCGGTAACAGAAACTCATCAGAGGCACTCAAAGTAACTCGTTCTCCTGCCTCACCTTCACTCATGGCATCCATCTGTGCCAAACCGTCCTCATCTCCCGCTAAAGCAAGCTCTTTCGCTTGAGCGCCAGCTTCAGAAAGATTCTTAAACACTGGTCGAATGACGGTAAAGATAATAATCAAGGCGAACAACATTGCTATGCCTTTGGGCACCAGCTCTTTGAACCACGCCTGTTCCCATATTTCCGGCTCTTGTACGGCTTCCACAAACTTAGGTGCAAAAGGCGTATTAATCACATTTACGCTATCACCTCGTGCGGCTGAGTACCCTACCGCATTCCTTACCAATAGCGTCAAACGCTCAAGCTCTTCAGCCGTCCATGTAGTATAGCTTACCTCACCTGTTTCCGGGTTGATATTCTGTATATCATCAATTGCTACAGCAACCGTTAAGCGCTTTAGCCTACCTTGCTGGTGACGTGTGTAGCTGATTGTGCGGTCCACCTCAAAATTGCGAGTGGTTTGCTTACGCACATTTGTCGGTAAACCTCCTTCACCAGCGCCAGCACCGTTGGCTACTTCAGGGGCAGCACCCGCTGCGGGAGGCTGATTAGCAAGCGCGCCTGGTACACCGCCATCTGTCATCATCTGGCGCTGCTCATCCAAGGTTTGTTCACTTCGGACTGCTTGCATGTCAGGGTTGTAAAACTCTTCCGTTTCTTCAACCTGGGTAAAATCCACATCAGCCGAGACTTCTGACCTGAAACGATCCGCCCCGAGGATAGGACTCAATATACCTGTAATTCGCTCATTTAGAACTTTTTCCATTTTACGCGAATACTCAAACTCCCTTGAAACCAGCTTGTCTT
>NZ_LWEY01001749.1:0-817 GCF_001634935.1 Oleiphilus sp. HI0043
GTAGAGCCGAAGAATTCGGGTATCTCTAGTACGCCGCCGCCCCGTTCTATAATGCCGCCAACTGTAAACGAGCAAGCCATTAACATCAGTAAGGCGCCAATTTGTATGGATGAGTTATCTACAGAACTGGAAAAGGCTGAAGATATCGTCGGACTCGCCTTAGCACTTTCATTTCGCTGATGGAAATCCCTACTAAATTTACGTTCAAACACTAAAACTGCCATAACGATAATTGGCAGCATGACAGGTGCCGTAAATTCGTCAAGTTGAGCATCTAGCAATATGTCGTAAAGAAAGAGCGCAGCGACCAGAATCCCAACATAAGGAAGAAGTGGCATCAAATTTCTAAGAGAAGGTAACAATGCTTCACTTGCCGGTACAATTTTCATAGGGTCCTTTCGTGTAATCATTGCAAATACCGCAAACACGAGCATACTCAGAAGAAAAACCCTGAAGCCCCAATGAAACAGCTCGTCTGTCACAACTTCTTTATTAAGTATTGCAATACCAACTACAAGCAAACAAGGCCTTAGCACAACACCTGAACCCGTCATTGCTGTCACGGCAAGCGACAACTGACGACGAGTCCCTACTCGCCTCATCTCTTGATAAACAACCGCGCCCATCGCAATAATGATAATGCCCGAAGCACCGGTATAAGCAGTCGGGAATGCCATCAATGCGATAGCAACAAATGCAAGCAATTCAGGCGGCAGGTGCCAAGGTTTAAACACCTCAAACAATTTTGCACCAAGAAGCGTTTCTTTAAGCAGCATACCAACCAGAATATAAAGACCAATTGCTAAATGAAGATTAG
>NZ_LWEY01001750.1:0-910 GCF_001634935.1 Oleiphilus sp. HI0043
GCTCAACAGGCCAATCCTGTGTGAAGCCAGAGCCACCCATAGATTGGAGGCCCGCATCGACGCAAGCATATCCTTCATCGGTCAGAAATGATTTGACGATGGGCGTGAGTAATTGAAACAAATCATCGGAGCGTTCCCGCACATTTGAATCGGCGTGGTGGTGACTTAGGTCAAAGTGAAGGCCGGCCAAGCTGGCCATTGCTCTAGACCCTTCTATCAAAACCTTTTGCTTTAAAAGCATGCGGCGCACGTCAGGGTGAACAATAATCGGGTCTGCCTTGCCTGACTTGTTTTGAGGCCCAGACAGGGAGCGACTTTGTAAGCGCTCCTTGGCGAACCCCAATGATACTTGGTAAGCCGTTTCTGCCAGCCCCAAACCTTGGATACCTACCATGATACGGGCAGCATTCATCATGGTGAACATGCACTTAAGACCTTGGTTTGCTTCTCCCACTAGCCAGCCTTTGGCATTTTCAAAGTTCATTACGCAAGTCGCTGATGCTTTGATTCCCATTTTGTGCTCAAGGCCTCCACAAAATGCTGGATTGCGCGACCCGTCTTCAAGCACTTTTGGGACGACAAATAATGAGATACCTTTGCTGCCTTCTGGGCTGCCAGGTATTTTAGCCAGCACTAAATGGATGATATTGTCGACAAGATCATGCTCTCCGCCGGTAATCCAGATTTTTGTTCCACTGATAGCGTAGCTGCCATCAGGGTTCTCTTCAGCTTTTGTGGTGATTAGGCCCAAGTCGGTTCCGCACTGAGGCTCGGTCAAGCACATGGTGCCAGTCCAAATGCCTTGTATAAGCTTTGGTAGGTAGGTTTGCTTTTGTGCTTCTGTACCGTGCTGCTGGAGTAAGTCTATCGCACCATGAGATAAACCTGGGTACATGCCAAACGATAGGTT
>NZ_LWEY01001751.1:0-747 GCF_001634935.1 Oleiphilus sp. HI0043
ATATACGGATATTGCCTACTCGCTAAACAAAAGTCTTAAACTTTATTCGATAGCACCAACACGCGAAAAACTAGGTATGGAGAAGAACTTTGGCCAATGCATCCATATCGCAAAGGCTTTTCCGACAACCAGGTGGTCAGGAACAACGCCCCAAAAGCGGCTATCATTACTGTTATCCCGGTTATCTCCAACCATAAAATACGAGCCCTCAGGAATCTCCCAGTAACCTTCAGCACCTCTATTTAGCTGCGCTTTATGCTCATACAGCTTATGCTTAACCGAGCCTAAAGTCTCTTCAAACAGTTTGCGCCCAGGTAAATTCGCTAACAGTTTCTCTTCGACAAGCTCACCGTTGATCCATAACTGCTTGTCTTTATATTCAATTTTGTCACCAGGGACACCGATAACTCGCTTAATATAATTGGTCTTTCCATCTTTAGGGTATTTAAAGACCATTACATCACCGCGCTGCGGATCATCCATTTCAATGACTTTAGTTCCCACCACGGGAAGGCGAAAACCATAGGCATACTTATTTACCAGAATAAAGTCGCCAACTTCCAGGCTTGGTAACATTGAACCAGAAGGAATTTGGAAAGGCTCAACAAGAAAGGAACGCAAAACTAAAACGATTGCCAGTACCGGAAAAAAAGACCTAGAAACTTCTACTAACCAAGGGCCTTCAGAAATTTCTTCTTCGCTAGCTGCACTAGATGAATTATCTTTAGCCGCATCTCTTTTTGGTTT
>NZ_LWEY01001752.1:0-1253 GCF_001634935.1 Oleiphilus sp. HI0043
TCAATTAATCTATTTAAGCAGTCTTCGTTGTAAAGATGGCTGCGGTTTAACCAGCTATCGAAACAATGAATTTGTTATTTCCAACGGCTTAGGCAACCTTTACCACTACAACAATACAACAAAAGAACTTAGTCAAAACTTATCCAACCCAGGCCTCAAAATTGCCTGGGATAACCATCTCTTGAGCGCCTAAACACACAAATACAAAAGTCCATTTTTCAAGCTCCTAAAAGTCAAAACTCAACTATACTATCTGTGATACAGCTCAACTTCATAGGTAACGAGCTTCTGGAATAGGCAATAGGGGGTCAAATATGTCCAAACTGTTAGATAACATATCAATTAAATCTAAGCTCTTATCAATCTGCACTATTACATTAGTTGGTATGCTTACAATCATCTTAGTCGAGCTCAATTTTAGCAAGACACTATCAGAGTCAGCTTCTTCGCTTGTGTCCATTGAAAAGCTTAACTCTAACATGCTTACCTTGAGACGGAATGAAAAGGACTTCCTCACCAGGAAAGATGAAAAATACGTCACACGATTCTCTGATAATGTTGCAAAGCTAAACAAAGAAATTAGCGAACTAAAAGTATTAAACAACTCACTTGGGTTTGACACTGAAGATAATCTCACCAAATTAGGCGACATAATAAAAAGCTATCATCAAACTTTTTTAACCATATCGAAAACTCAAAAAGAAATAGGATTAACACCTAAAACCGGGCTTTACGGTACTCTTCGAGCATCAGTACACAGTGCTGAGTCCGCTATTACTGAGCTAAAAGACTACCAACTGCTTGCGGAAACACTTATGTTACGTCGTCGAGAAAAAGACTTTATGCTGCGACTAGACACAAAATACATCGATAAGTTTAATACTGATATGGCGGCAATAATGTCTACTTTGGATAGCAGAGCGCTACCTTCGCAAATTAAAGACCAGGTCAGAAAAAACCTGAACGCTTACGCTTATGACTTTAGAAAGCTAACGGTTAAGACACAAGAACTTGGATTAAGCCCCGAAACAGGCTTGCTCGGTCAGCTACGTGCTACCATCCATCAAAGCGAGGAACAGCTTACTTCGTTATCTGCCATGATGAACAGTTCGTTAGAGGCAACCAAAGCACGAAGTAAGTCAACCTTCTATATGATAACCGGCGTACTGACTGTGATTATTCTTATTATTAATTTAGCCATATTCCGATCCATCAATGCTCCTATCCAAAGGCTAACCCATGTCATGCGAAAG
>NZ_LWEY01001753.1:0-1314 GCF_001634935.1 Oleiphilus sp. HI0043
TGAAGTGCGTTATGGGTTAAGTTGGTCCAGACTTGGTTTAGTTCGTCGGGGTAGCAGAGTGTTGAGGGTAAATCACCATAGTCCAAGTGCACTTCACAGCCTTGCTTAAACTGGTTCTGGTAAAGCACCAAGACTGTTTTAATGCCGTCGTTGATATTGCTTTGAATCATTTCTCCGCTGCAGTCTTGATGAGAGAAACTCTTCAAGGCAAAGACTATTTTTGATACGCGCGCGATGGCGGTATGAATGGTCATGTTGTTTCTTCGAATACTCGTAAGGGAGTGAGCGAGGGAAACGATTTTGTTATTTTCAGGGTCGAGAATTTCAGGTTTTAGTGCGCTGAGCTGATCGTGTAAGCCCATTTCCAATAGCAATTCTGCTAGATCTTCAGCACCTTCCTGATGATGGGGAGCAAGTTCTTTTGATAGAGAGCGCTTAATTGCCCTTTCCTCACGCGTGCTAAGGGAGTCGGAATGATTATTCGTCGACCTCCCTATCAGCGAGATGATCTTATTCAGTGCTTGAGCGTCAGGGTCGGGGCTTTTTTCCAGAATAGGTTTCAGTTGGGTAAGGTGGTCTTCCAAACTCATAGAGGTATTACTGGCCGATGCGCCTATTGCCCCGAGAGGCGTATTGATTTCGTGAGCAATACCTGCGATCAGTTGACCAAGTGCTGCAATTTTTTCTGAGTATATTAACTGCTGTTGGCTTTCTTCTACTTTTTTGAAGGCGTTAAGTAACTCTTCGTTCTTCTTATGCAGCGCCTTTGTTCGCTCATTAACTTTTGCGTCAAGCGTTAAATTATATTGCGCTTGTTCTAGGTAATTTTCTTCCAGGTTTTTAGCCATGTCGGTGAAGTTATGACTGAGTTCGGCAATTTCATCAGTACCAGTTATTGCGGCGTTATGGACTTTAGTGAAGTTTCCGTTTGCAATTTCTTTGGTGTAAGCGCTTAAACGCACTATGGGCTCAACTAAGCGCTCTGCTAACTGAGAGATCAGCACAAAGGCGACTAACAAAATCGCTCCGGCACTATAAAATGCCTTGTTCGTTTGTTCTTCTTGTAGTTGAGTATTTTCTGCAATAGATTGGGTGATCACTTTGTTCAGTTTTTTCAGCGAATATAGAAGGTAAATATCACCCCAGTGGGATTCTCCAATAGTTATCGGTACGCGGTATTCAAGTGAAGAGATCGGAAGAGCGCTGTCTTCAGGGTTATTAATCCCGAGGACTGAAATACTATCAGGGGTTTTTATGCTCACCTGACTAATGCTGCCATGATTTGTCGGCTGATAGGGTAGCTGTTGCTGCAAC
>NZ_LWEY01001754.1:0-737 GCF_001634935.1 Oleiphilus sp. HI0043
TCACCTGCTCTAACCCAGTCTCCGGTATCTTTTGCAAGGCTCTTATTGTTACCGTACAAACTCATGTAATTATTACCATGATCGATAATAATGAGCAAACCAAAGCCACGTATCCAGTTAGAAAATATAACTCTTCCAGAATGGATGGCTTGAACTTCCTGGTTGTTTTTTGTCTCAATATGAATGCCATTGAGCTTTAGCTTACCCTGAGCAATTCGACTACCAAAGCGCCCAATGACTTTACCTTTCGCAGGCCACGGAAGCTTGGTTTTTTGTTTGCTAAACGGAGCGGCGTCGTCAGGGAGGGGGATGTTGGCAATGGCTTGCTCTAATTCGTTCAGAAGCTTCTCTAGGCGCGCTTGGTCTTTGCGCATTTTTTCAAGACGCTGCGTGTTATTTTTTATATTGGCCTTGAGTTTTGCGAGTACCTGTTTACGAGCTGCTTGTTCTTTTTTCAGCTCTAAGCGCTGTTGTTGTTGAAGCTTATGCTGTTCGTGCAGTTTATTTTTCTTAACAAGTATTTTTTTCTCGGTATTTTTTATGATGTTAAGAATGTCTTGTACCTCGGAAATTTTTTCACTACGCGCTTCATTAATATAGGCAAAGAAACGCATATCCTTAGCAAGTTCCTGGGGGTTATTAGAGTTTAAAAGAAGTTTGGTTTGAGATTGTTCCCCGTGCAGGTACGCACGTTGTAATTGCTTTATTAAGAACGACTGCTGTTTTTTTAGCGCCTT
>NZ_LWEY01001755.1:0-69740 GCF_001634935.1 Oleiphilus sp. HI0043
TGGCTTTAGGTGTATTCATCCTAATGCTTTACTACTCTATCAAGATTAAAGGTATTGGTGGCTTTACTAAAGAGCTTACCATGCACCCTTTCAATCACTGGGCGTTTATCCCTGTGAACCTATTTATGGAATTAGTCGGTCTATTAGCTAAGCCGTTTTCATTGGGCTTGCGACTATTCGGGAACATGTACGCCGGTGAAATGATCTTCATTTTGATTGCCGTCATGTACAGCGCTGGTTTGCTGTTTGGTCTGTTCGGTGGTTTCTTGCAGATCGGTTGGGCGATATTCCATATCTTGGTTATTACGCTACAAGCATTTATTTTTATGGTTTTGACCGTCGTGTACCTGAGTATGGCTCACGAAGATCATTAATCTAAATTTTTAAACTTTTCTTTTAACTAACTTAACTTTTTAACTTAAAGCAGGAGAAAAAAATGGAACTAGTAATTATTGCAGCTGCAATTATGCTTGGTCTTGGTGCACTTGGTGCGGCAGTTGGTATGGGTCTACTTGGTGGACGTCTATTGGAAGGTACTGCGCGTCAGCCAGAACTTGGTCCAATGCTACAAGGTAAGATGTTCTTACTAGCTGGTTTGATCGATGCTGTGCCAATTATCGGTGTTGGTATCGCTATGTACTTGATTTTCGTTGTTGCTCCAGGCGTTGGTGCTTAATAGACACGTCTTTAGTTAGCTAAAAACGTAAACTAACAACGAAAGTGAGGTAATTAGTGTGAATATCAATTACACACTTATTGGACAAATGATTTTCTTCGCAGGCTTTGTGCTATTTTGCATGAAGTATGTTTGGCCACCAATCATTGGTGCAATGACAGAACGCGAAAAGAAAATATCCGACGGTTTAGCAGCGGCTGACAGAGCGTCTAAAGATCTTGAACTTGCACAGAAAAAAGCAGTTGAAGAGCTAAAAGAAGCGAAAGCACAAGCAGCTGAACTAATCGAGCAAGCGAACAAACGATCAAATCAAATTGTTGACGAAGCGAAAGAAACTGCTCGTCAAGAAGGTGACAGATTAATCACTGCTGCTAAAGCTGAAATTGAGCAAGAAAAGAATCGCGTGAAAGAAGAGCTTCGCGCTGAAGTATCTGCAATCGCAATTGCGGGCGCAGAAAAGATTCTTGGATCTTCAATCGATGCAAGCAAACATGGTGAGTTACTCGATCAGCTTGCCTCAGAAATTTAAGTTTTGAGAGTGGATGATGGCAGAATCAATTACGATTGCCCGACCCTACGCTAAAGCCGCTTTTCAGGCCGCGAAGGATAAGGAAGCTTTGACAGTTTGGTCAGACATGCTTGCTTATTCTTCTGCAGTAGCTATGGACGAGAACATGAGTGTTGTTCTAGACCACCCAGCATTGACAAGTGAGCAAAAAGCACAGCTTTTCATCGAATCATGTGGTGATAAGTTAAATGATGAAGGTAAAAACTTTATCGTTGTGTTGGCTGAAAATGACCGATTAGAGTTACTTTCAGAGATTGCTCAATTGTTTGAAGGTTTCAAAGCACAGCTAGAGATGTCAGTAGACGTCGATGTGGAGAGTGCTTTTGAACTGGGCGGTGAACAACAAGATAAGCTTGCACAAGTACTAAGTAAGAAACTAGATCGTAAAGTCGTTGTTACATCGACTGTAAATGAGTCGTTGATTGGTGGCGTAATTATCCGCACCAACGATCTAGTCATCGATGCTTCTGTCCGTGGCAAAATTGCAAAATTGGCCGAAGCGGTTAGTGCTTAGGTAGCAGATTCAGATTTGAGGATTTAACGCATGCAACAGCTAAACCCAGCTGAGATCAGCGAAATTATTAAGAAGCGCATCGAAACTCTCGATGTTTCTTCTGAAGCCCAAAATGAGGGCACTATCGTCAGTGTATCTGACGGTATCGTTCTAATTCACGGTCTTGCCGACGTAATGTATGGTGAGATGGTAGAGTTTGAAACCGGCGTATACGGTATGGCGCTTAACCTAGAGCGTGATTCTGTAGGTGTCGTTGTCCTAGGTGACCCTAAAGGTCTTGCCGAAGGTCAGAAAGCAAAATGTACGGGTCGTATCCTAGAAGTACCAATCGGTGAAGCAATGCTTGGCCGTGTTGTTGATGCACTAGGTAACCCAATTGATGGTAAAGGTCCTATCGAGACTACGCTAACTGCACCTTTAGAAAAAGTTGCACCAGGTGTAATCGCACGTCAATCAGTTGATGAGCCAGTACAAACTGGTTTGAAAGCGATTGACTCAATGGTACCTATCGGCCGTGGCCAGCGTGAGTTGATCATCGGTGACCGTCAGACTGGTAAGACTGCAATCGCTATCGATGCAATCATTAACCAGAAGAACACAGGTGTTAAGTGTATCTATGTAGCAGTTGGTCAGAAGCAATCTTCTATCGCTGCGGTTGTACGTAAACTTGAAGAGCATGACGCAATGGATCACACGATCATTGTTGCGGCAGGTGCAGCTGATCCAGCAGCAATGTTGTTCTTAGCGCCATACGGCGGTACAACAATGGGTGAATACTTCCGTGACCGCGGTGAAGACGCATTGATCGTATTTGATGATTTGACCAAGCAAGCTTGGGCATACCGTCAGATTTCATTGCTACTACGTCGTCCACCAGGTCGTGAAGCATATCCAGGTGACGTATTCTACTTGCACTCACGTCTACTAGAGCGTGCATCACGTGTAAACGCTGATTACGTTGAGCAGTTCACCAATGGTGAAGTTAAGGGCCAAACTGGTTCATTGACAGCTCTACCGATCATCGAAACACAAGGTGGTGACGTATCTGCATTCGTACCAACTAACGTAATTTCGATTACAGATGGTCAGATCTTCCTTGAGACCAACCTATTTAACTCTGGTATTCGTCCTGCAATGAACGCAGGTATTTCGGTATCACGAGTTGGTGGTGCAGCTCAGACTAAGATCATCAAGAAGTTAGGTGGTAGCGTACGTTTGGCTTTGGCTCAGTATCGTGAATTGGCAGCATTTGCTCAGTTCGCATCAGACCTTGATGATGCAACACGTAAGCAGCTAGAGCACGGTCAGCGTGTGACAGAGCTTATGAAGCAAAAGCAGTACAGCCCACAAAGCGTTGCTGAAATGGGTATCGTTCTTTATGCCGCTAATGAAGGCTTCTTGGATGATGTGCCAGTAAACAAAGTTGTTGATTTTGAAGATGCAATGTTGTCTTACATGAGTGCTGAACATTCAGCATTACTCGATAAGATTAACGAAAAAGGCGATTACAACAATGATATCGCTGACGGCATTAAATCAGCTCTTGAGCAATTTAAGTCGACGCAAACTTGGTAAGCCGATTGTTGAGTACTGGAGATCTATGAATACTGCAGTACTCGACTGTCATTTATACCTCAAAGTGAACAAGACTTTAAAGGCGATATAAAATGGCCGTTGGTAAAGAGATACGAAATCAGATTTCGAGCGTAAAAAGCACGCAGAAAATTACAAGCGCAATGGAAATGGTTGCCGCGAGTAAGATGCGTAAAGCTCAAGATCGTATGAGTTTGGGTAAGCCCTACTCAGAAAAAATTCGTTCGATTGTCAGTCACTTGGCAAATGCGAACACAGAATATAAGCACTTATATTTGCAAGAGCGCGAAGTTAAGCGTGTTGGCTATATCATCGTTTCTACAGACCGAGGTTTGTGTGGCGGTTTGAACGTCAACTTGTTCAAGAAAGTTGCTAAAGATATGAAAAACTACGCGGATAACGCAGTAGAAGTCGATCTTTGCGCGGTTGGACAAAAAGCAATTAGCTTCTTTAAAAGCTACGGCGGTAATGTCGTTGCTGCATTAAGTCACCTTGGTGACGCACCTGCAGCACATGAGCTGATCGGTTCTGTAAAGGTGATGTTGGATGCTTACGAAGAAGGCAAGATCGACCGCCTTTACGTGGTATACAACGAGTTTGTAAACACCATGACGCAGAGCCCTGAAGTAGTACAATTGTTACCGTTAGAAGCTGCTGAAGAAAGTGAAATGCAGCATCATTGGGATTATATTTACGAGCCTGAAGCGAAAGACTTACTAGATGGCTTGTTAACGCGTTACGTTGAATCGCAAGTTTATCAAGCGGTTGTTGAAAATGTAGCATGTGAGCAGGCAGCTCGAATGATCGCAATGAAATCTGCAACAGACAACGCGGGCGACATTATCAAGGAATTGCAGTTGGTTTATAACAAAGCGCGTCAAGCAGCGATTACTCAGGAAATTTCTGAGATCGTTAGTGGTGCAGCTGCGGTATAAGTAGTTCCTGGCAAATTTTGTGTATTTAAAGATTAAAAGTTAACGAGGATCCGGACATGAGTAGCGGAAATATCGTACAAATTATTGGAGCTGTAATCGACGTTGAATTCGCGCGCGAATCAGTTCCAAATGTATATGATGCGTTGCAGGTTGATGGTGTTGATACAACACTTGAAGTACAGCAGCAACTAGGTGATGGTATCGTACGTACTATCGCAATGGGTAGTACTGAAGGTCTAAAGCGTGGGCTGAATGTAGATAACACTGGCGCACCAATTTCTGTACCTGTTGGTCCAGAAACTTTGGGTCGTATCATGGACGTTCTAGGACGCCCAATCGACGAGCGTGGTGACATCGGTGAGCAAGAGCGTATGCCTATTCACCGTAAAGCACCTACTTACGCAGAGCAAGCAGCATCGGCTGAATTGCTAGAAACCGGTATCAAAGTAATCGACTTGGTTTGTCCATTCGCTAAGGGTGGTAAAGTTGGTCTATTCGGTGGTGCGGGCGTTGGTAAAACTGTAAACATGATGGAATTGATCAACAACATCGCACTGAAGCACTCTGGTCTTTCAGTATTCGCAGGTGTTGGTGAGCGTACTCGTGAGGGTAACGATTTCTATCACGAAATGCAGGAAGCTGGCGTTGTAAACCTAGAGACTCCAACAGACTCTAAGGTAGCGATGGTATACGGTCAGATGAACGAGCCACCAGGAAACAGGCTACGTGTTGCCTTGACTGGTTTGACAATGGCTGAGAAGTTCCGTGACGAGGGTAAAGACGTACTATTGTTCGTTGATAATATCTACCGTTACACACTGGCAGGTACTGAAGTATCAGCACTGCTAGGTCGTATGCCTTCAGCGGTAGGTTATCAGCCTACACTAGCTGAGGAAATGGGTGTTCTTCAGGAGCGTATTACATCTACTAAGACTGGTTCGATCACATCGATCCAGGCAGTATATGTACCTGCGGATGACTTGACTGACCCATCTCCAGCAACAACCTTCTCTCACTTGGATGCAACAGTTGTATTGAGTCGTGACATCGCTTCTAAGGGTATTTACCCAGCGATCGATCCACTAGACTCTACTTCTCGTCAGCTAGATCCTTTGGTGATTGGTGCTGAGCACTATGAAATTGCACGTGGTGTACAGACAGTACTTCAGCGTTATGCTGAATTGAAAGACATCATTGCGATTCTTGGTATGGACGAATTGTCTGAAGAAGATAAGCAGACAGTTGCACGTGCTCGTAAGATCGAACGTTTCTTGTCACAGCCTTTCCACGTTGCCGAAGTATTTACGGGTGCACCGGGTAAGTATGTATCTTTGAAAGACACTATCCGTGGCTTCCAAGGTATCTTGGGCGGTGAGTACGATGATCTTCCTGAGCAGGCGTTTTACATGGTTGGCTCTATCGACGAAGCAGTCGAAAAAGCGAAAAACATGTAATCATCCTTTAGTAGAAGCACTTTAAGATATTTAAAGTGCTTCCCTGATGAAGGTAGAAATTATGGGTATTAGCGTGCATTGCGATATCGTAAGTGCTGAAGAGCAAATTTATTCGGGTCTTGTTGAGCTAGTTGTTGCAGCTGGCGAAATGGGTGACTTGGGTATTGCTCCAGGCCATGCTCCACTAATGACGAAGTTGAATCCTGGTCCTGTTCGCGTTATCAAACAAGGCGGCGAAGAGGAAGTTTTCTACGTATCCGGCGGATACATGGAAGTTCAACCAAGCTTAGTAACTGTGCTAGCAGATAGTGCAGAGCGAGCTCACGACGTTGATGAAGCAGCAGCTCTGGAAGCTAAGAAAGAAGCAGAAAGAGAGCTGGCGAATCAGAGCGGCGATTTTGATTACTCTCGAGCAGCATCTCAACTAGCTGAAGCATCAGCGCGACTACGCGTGATTCAGCGAATGAGAAATAAGCATTAATGAGCAGTAATTCGTAAAATAAAGAAAAAAGGCAGCTATTTAGCTGCCTTTTTTCTTTTATGTCATATGGAGTGTCTATAATCAAACGATTGTAGTAGAAAAAGTTTAGGAAAAACGATTATGAGTTTACATGTGGTTATCCTTGCAGCTGGGCAAGGTTCTCGAATGAAGTCTAAATTACCAAAAGTTTTGCACCCTGTAGCGGGAAAGCCAATGCTACAGCATGTGTTGGATACAGCGAATAAGTTAGATGCTGAAGGTATACATATTGTTATCGGTCACGGTGCTGATCAGGTAAAAGACACAATTAAAGAAGATGTAAACTGGTGCTTACAAGCTGAGCAGCTAGGTACGGGCCATGCGGTAGCACAAGCAATCGACCACATTCCAGAAGACGCGCAAGTACTAATACTATACGGAGACGTGCCCTTAACCAGTCAGGCAACATTGTCTCAATTAACGGCTTTAGTTAATGAGAAGCAGCTTGGCTTATTGACAGTCGACCTTGAAAACCCAACGGGCTATGGTCGAATCGTTCGGAACGCAGATGGCGATATTGAAGCCATCGTAGAACAAAAAGATGCTTCAGAAGAAGAATTAATGATTCCGGAAGTTAATACCGGAATACTTGCTCTACAGGCTTCAGTGTTGCATAAGTTTATTCCGACACTTGGTAACAGCAATGCACAAGGCGAGTACTACTTAACTGATATTATCGAGATCGCCGTAGCAAATGGCTTGCGAGTTGAAAGCCATCAGCCAAGTTTTGAGCAGGAAGTTCAAGGCGTGAATAATCGCCTGCAACTATGTGAATTAGAGTGCTGGCACCAAAGCATGATATCGGAACAGCTAATGCTTCAAGGTGTCACCATCTATGATCCAAATCGTTTAGACGTGCGCGGTGAATTAGAATGCGGCCAAGATGTCACTATCGATCTTAATTGTATTTTCGAAGGGCATGTCGTACTTGGTGAGGATGTCAGCATTGCACCAAACTGCATTATCAAAAATTCAACAATCGGTGCTGGTACCACGATACATGCTAATTCAATTATCGAAGATAGCTTTGTGGCAAGCGCCTGTAATGTGGGCCCGTTTGCAAGACTGAGACCCGGAACGAGTTTAAATACTAAAGCGAAAGTCGGTAACTTTGTTGAGACCAAGAAGACGACCGTTGGTGAAGGTAGTAAGATTAACCATCTTAGCTATGTTGGTGACGCAACCTTAGGCAAAAATGTTAACGTGGGTGCAGGTACAATTACCTGTAACTATGATGGCGTTAACAAGTTTCAAACAGAAATTGCAGATGATGTGTTTGTTGGCTCCAATACATCATTAGTTGCGCCGGTGAAAGTTGGTAAGCGTGCAACTATTGGCGCGGGGTCTACTGTCAATAAAGATATAGAAGAAGAACAACTAGCTGTAGCCAGGTCAAAGCAAAGAAATATCGATGGTTGGGACAGACCCAGCAAAAAGTAAGTTAAAGATTTCGACTAGTAAAGTAATCGAATAAGATTTGGAAAACAGGAACAAAAGGTATGTGCGGAATAGTTGGAGCTGTGGCTCAAAGGGATGTAGCTGAAATTCTTCTCGAAGGTTTGAAGCGTTTAGAATATAGAGGATATGATTCAGCAGGGTTGGCTTTATTGTCTGAAGCAGGCGAATTTAATCGCTTGAGACGTATAGGCAAAGTTCAAGAATTGGCAGACGCACTAAAGGCAAACCCTTGCAAAGGTGGAACCGGTATTGCACACACACGTTGGGCAACTCATGGTGAACCTAGCGAACGTAATGCCCACCCTCATGTATCAGGTTCCGAAATTGTAGTTGTTCACAACGGGATCATTGAAAACCATCATACTCTGCGTGAGAAGCTAAGTGCCGTGGGTTATGAATTTGCTTCGGATACAGATACCGAGGTGATTGCTCATCTAGTTCATCATGAACTAAAAACACATGACTCACTATTATCAGCATTCAGATCAACTGTGAAGCAATTAGAAGGTGCTTACGGAACGGTTGTTATGGATACCAGTGATCCAGACCAGCTAATTGCAGCGCGTTCTGGTAGCCCATTAGTGATAGGATATGGCATAGGAGAAAACTTCCTGGCATCAGATCAATTAGCATTATTACCAGTAACGAACCGTTTCTCCTTCCTAGAAGAAGGCGATATCGCCGTACTGACACGCCAAGACGTGACCATCTATGATGCTGTAGGTAGTGAAGTATCAAGAGATATCAATGAGTCTGATGTCTCGCATGATGCTGGCGACAAAGGGCCATATAAGCACTACATGCTAAAAGAAATCTATGAACAGCCGATTGCTATTAAGAACACCTTAGAGGGTAGAATTGCAAACGGCCAGGTTCTTGACACGGCCTTTGGTGAAAATACAGCAGAGATTCTAAAAGGCATTGATCACGTTCAAATTATTGCCTGTGGTACGAGCTACCACGCCGGCATGGTCGCACGTTATTGGTTTGAAGAAATTGCTGGTGTGTCGTGTAATATCGAAATTGCATCTGAATTTAGATATAGAAAGTCGGTTGTTCCGGCTAATGCACTATTGGTTACAATCTCGCAGTCAGGTGAAACAGCCGATACCCTGGCAGCACTAAGACTGGCCAAAGAAATCGGATATAAAGCTAGTTTGACCATTTGTAACGTGCCTGGTTCTTCACTAGTTCGTGAGTCAGACTTAAACTATATGATGAATGCGGGCGCTGAGATCGGCGTAGCATCCACCAAGGCATTTACCGTTCAATTAGTTGGCTTACTGCAGCTTGTCGTCGCTATTGGAAAGAACAAAAATATGCCAGCCGAAACGGAAGCTTCGATCGTTGAGGCCTTACAGGCACTTCCTTCAATCATCGAACAAAGCTTGGATATGGATAAGCAAATAGCCGAATTGGCGGAAGACTTTGCTGACAAGCACCACAGTTTATTCCTGGGTCGTGGTGATCAATACCCGGTTGCGATGGAAGGTGCACTGAAGCTTAAAGAGATTTCGTATATTCACGCTGAAGCTTATGCCGCAGGCGAATTAAAGCATGGCCCATTGGCTCTTATCGATGCAGACATGCCAGTCATTGTTGTTGCACCGAACAATGAGCTTCTAGAAAAACTGCATTCTAACGTTGAAGAAGTACGTGCAAGAGGTGGTTTGATGTATGTTTTTGCTGATCGAAACGCACACTTCAAAAGTGATGACACCATGAAAGTACTAGACGTACCACATTGTGAAAAGATCGTCGCGCCGATTTTATATACTGTGCCTTTGCAGTTGCTTAGTTATCATGTTGCGTTGATTAAAGGTACCGATGTGGATCAGCCACGTAATTTAGCAAAATCAGTAACAGTTGAGTGATGAGCTAGCCGTATTTACAGCCGCTATTCATAGGGAAAAGTAGTTAACGATGGAATAAAGTTGTTAACAACTTTCCTTTTGAATGAAATAAACGCGCGATCTTTCCATATTTCTAATTCTCATTAGAAATTTAATCTTCGATTAGCCTAAGGACGGGAAATCGTGTTTGTACTATGCGCGGAATAGGTACGCCCAGTAGGCTGGGAATAAATAGGCTGCTGAAATTCAGCTGTGGGTATTTGAAACTGATTTAGTTGCAAGTCTTCACCTGCTTTAAGCAATTCATCTTCCTTAAGTGCATCACCAGCCTTCTGTTTATCACTGTCTTCTTTTTCTTGAAGGTAAATAGGTTTAGCATTTTGACCGCTTGAGGTATCGGCTTTTAGTGCGCCGGCAATCGCAGCATTAGAGAGCTCTTCACCACCAATTTCTTGAAGTGGAAAATCCTCAAGCGTTGATTTTTGCCTGGTTGAGAAAAAGTATTCAAGATCCTCGTCTTCATCCCAATCCTCATCTGGTGATTCAGAGAGGCTGATTGAAGGTATAAGGAAACATAAAAGCATAAAATGAAAATATTTTTTAGGCATGGCTCTCTCCTTGATCTAAGCAGATATATTATCGTTTTTACAAAAGCTGTCTAGGTACTAGTGATCATTATCAAGGTAATCGATATTGACGACTACATAGCTGACCACGCCATCAGGTGTATTGAGTTCAACTTCGTCATCTATTTGCTTTTTAAGTAACAAGCGCCCCAGTGGTGAGTCGATGCTCAAATAACCAATTGAAAGGTCAAATTCATCTGGGCCGACTAAGCGAAAACGAGACTCTTCTCCTTCGTCATTTTCGAGGGTGACCCAGGCACCGAAAAATACCCTTGTTAAATCGTCAGGCTTACGGTCAACCACTACCATGTCATCAAGGCGCTTTCTAAGGAAGCGAACACGACTATCTATTTCCCTAAGCTGCTTTTTTCCATAAATATACTCGGCATTTTCAGAACGGTCACCTTGTGCAGCAGCTTCAGAAACTGCTTGGGTGACTTGAGGACGCTTTGTTTTCCATAAATAATTTAGCTCATCCTTTAGCTTCTTTTCGCCTTCAGGTGTAATGTATTTTGATCCAGGCTTTTGCGGTGGTCTGTAACGTCCCATTTAGTATTCACATCTTTTGTCGTATAAAACTAGGTTGAAGTACCTAAACTATCTAAGTACCCTTAGCGCCAAGAACTAGAAGAGTAGGTGTAGTAAGGTCCTGCTTTTCAGAAGGTATATTTAATAAAAGCATATTGGAGAAGACAATGAAAGCACAGAAAAAATTGAATGAACTTGCTGAAAGTGCTTTATCACAAATTGATGCATTAGGTTATAACCTAGATGCTATGGGTGTTGAAAACCAGATTAACCGTCATAATTTGATTGCTTTTTTGATGTTTGGACAAAAGCGTTTGGAAGGTGAAATGGATAGCCTTAACGCAAAAGTAGATGTTAGCAAAGCAAAAGTTGAAAGCATTGTAGATAACACTGAGAAGCTTTTTATTAGTGCTAAGAACCTGGCTGTATTTCCGGCTAAATATACGATTGATCGTGTTAGAGCGCAGTTCTAATTAAGTTCTTTATCTTTACTGCCTGATAGAAGCTTAGTACTTCGTGGGAAAACCAGCTCCACTTTTAGGCCTGGGTCATTATCATTTAAGATAACTTTACTGTGGTGGATATCCATCACAGCGAGTACCAGGCTTAAACCTAAACCATTACCTGGCAAAGACCTGCTCTTGGCAACGCGATAAAAGCGTTGGAATACTTTCTCCCTTTCCTCTTCTGGAATTCCAATTCCTGAGTCAGCAACTGATAGATATATATCTTTCTGAGTGCTGTGGAGTGATACATCTATACAGCCACTCTCCGGCGTGTATTTTATTGCGTTATCGATCAGGTTACACAAGGTCTGAAACAGAAGGTCTCGATCACCGTTCAGGTTAACGTTTTCTTCTATCGAAATCGCAAGTTTCTGGTTCTTATCTTCGGCAAGTGCTTCATATAGCTCGGCAGCATCTTGTACCAGTTCACTTAGATTGAAAGGTTGGAAATTTGAAGACTTACTACCCACCTCAAGGCGAGCAATACGTAATAGGGCATTGAAGGTAGCGAGTAGTTGGTCAGCTTCCGCGACTGCATTGGCGACCTGTTGTCTGTCTTGGTCGCGCTCTACACTGATCAGTGTATTTTCTAACTGGTTTCTTAGACGAGTCAGAGGGGTTCGCAGGTCGTGAGCAATATTGTCTGAAATATGACGAATGCCTTCCATTAATTGAACGATTCGGTCGAGCATTTCATTTAGATTACGTGCGAGTTGGTCAAAATCGTCATTGGTGCCACGGTCCGGGATACGAATAGAAAGATTCCCTTGCATAATCCGCTGGCTGGTTTGGTTAATTAGCTCAACCCTTTTTGCTGTACTACGGCTCATCATAATGCCGCCAAGCATCGCCAGAGCGAAGGTAATTCCCATGCCAAAGTTTATCGCACGTTCGACGAGTTGCTTAACGGCCATAAATTCATTTACATCGCGGCCAACAAGCAGCCTTAGTCCACCAGGCACGATGAATACACGGGCACGAGCAGGCCGGGATTCTTCACCTGGCCACCCTAGATTCTCGCCAAGGGTGAAGTTTAGCCAGCCCTCCTGTACTTCTCCATCTTCAGGCCACTTACTTATATTACCGGCGAGCTTAATAAAGTCTCTGGCGGTAAATAAGTAAATAGCCTTGCCATTTGGGTCTCGCGCGACACGCTCCCGGATAACGCTGATTAAACCGTTGAGCCCTTGCCTTTGGTATTGCTCAGCAAGGCCTATAATTTCAGCCTCAATAGTTTCGTCGGTTTGGCTCGACATGTAGCCGGCAGTAGCCCAATAGATAAAACCCATCAGGATAAAGACAGATGTGGCGAACAGTACCATGTACATGATCGCCAATTGAAAGGTAGAGGTCCGAAGAAGACTAAGAATCTTCACTAAGAATGTATCCCGCGCCTCGAACTGTTTGTAGTAGTTGTTTCGGGAAGTCCTTATCGATCTTTGATCGTAAGCGGCTGATATGGACGTCGATCACATTGGTTTGTGGATCAAAATGATAATCCCAAACCTGCTCCAATAGCATAGTACGAGTCACCACTTGGCCTGCATGTTTCATCAGGTACTCTAGCAAGCGAAATTCGCGAGGTTGTAGGTCGATCTTTTCGCTACCGCGTTTGACAGAGCGGGCTAGCAAATCCATTTCAAGGTCGGCAACTTGCAGGTGAGTCACTTTCTCGGAGCCACTGGTTGCCCCGCGTCTGACTAATACTTCCAGGCGAGCAAGTAACTCAGTGTAGGAGAAAGGCTTGGTCAGATAATCGTCACCACCACCGCGTAAACCTTCAACACGATCATCTACGTCGCCTAGTGCACTAAGGATCAGTACAGGTGTTTGGTTACCGGTTGCGCGGATCGTTTTAATAATGGATAGACCATCCATTCCAGGCAACATGCGGTCGATAATCATAACATCATAGCTTTCACTGGCTGCCATTAATAAACCTTCTTTACCGTCGGCAGAATGATCTACAACGTTATCGTTTTCCTTGAGGCCATTGACTAAATAAGCCGCTACATCTTTATCATCTTCAATTACGAGTACGCGCATCTTAACCTCTGCTTGCTTGGGCTCTGAATTTCTTAATTCGCTCATAAGCGTCTTTTATTTCCCGAGTTTTTTCGGTGGCTATTTTCATCATTTCTTCTGGCAAGCCTTTCGAAACAAGTTTATCCGGGTGATGTTGACTAATCAGTCTACGATAGGCTTTCTTTAGTTCAGCATCACTGCAATTGCTCTGTACGCCTAGAGTTTCATAGGCAGCACTGATCATTTGTTCTTCGCTAACATGGCCTGACGTATCGTGCTCAAAGCCGGTAAACCGGTGCTGAGCTGTCATCATTGCCAGTAGTTGTTCAAAATTTCGTTTCTGGAAACCAAGGTGTTCGGCTACTTCAAGAAGCAGCTGGTGTTCATTTGGGTGTAATTCTCCGTCGGCAAGCGCGGTGGTTAGCTGTATCTCCATAAACATTCTAAGGAGATTGGTACGACGGCCGCAGACTCGCTTTAAGTCATCCATGGCAGCGATATAATCAAAATCTTCTTGCTTGCCTTGATTGAATAAATTGATTGCTGCTTTACGTTGCTCGTCCGTCAACTGCATCTTGCTCATGGTGTCTTGAGCAACTTGAATTTCGACTTGAGATACATGGCCGTCTGATTTTGCCAAACGCCCCATTATCGAAAATGTGGCAGCAAAAAAAGCCGCTTGTATTTCTTCCTGATTGCCACCAGAAAAGTTTTCGATATTGGCCATACCTTTATCGAAGCTATGACCAATAGCCGCGCCTAACAAAGCGCCTAAGGGGCCACCGCCAAATGCGAAGCCCAAGGCTCCACCGATTAATTTTCCCCACCAGTTCATTGTCTAAATCTATACCTTGCGTTAAAGCGCTATCTGCCTTTTGCAGTGAATATAAATATATAAACTTAGTGGATTTATATAACCAGTTAAATGTTCGTAACCCGCTTACTTATTGCTTTGGGAAAGCCATGAGAGTGAGGCGTCAGTGGTAGATGATGGTATATATTCGGCGCTGATATAGCCTGAGTAATTAAGCCTATCAAGTGCTTTGAAGATCTGCGAGAAGTTAAGCTCGCCGGTACCTGGCTCGTGTCGGCCGGGGTTATCGGCAAACTGGATATGGCCGATCTGGGCTTGGGCAGATCCTATCTTACGGATAATATCGCCATGCATGATTTGCATATGATAGATATCAAACTGGATCTTTACATTTTCTTCATTGACGTCCTCGAGTAGCTGCAGAGCTTTGTCTAATGTATCAATTATGAACCCAGGCATATCAACTTTACTGTTAATTGCTTCAACCATCAGTGTTATATTTTTTCTGGCAAGCGCTTGGGCAGCATATTTGACGTTAGCAACAAGTTTTTGCCAGTGTTGCTCGTCACTACAGTCAGGCTGTTTTAAACCTGATAAGCAATTAATCTGCTTAACCCCAAGTGTTTGCGCATATTCCAGCGCTGTTTCGAGCCCTTGTTTGAATTCATCCTCACGTCCGGGTAAGCCGGCGATACCTCTCTCTCCTGCATCCCAATTACCAGGCGGGAGATTGAATAGCACTTGTTCTAGCCCGTTAGCATCGAGTGCCTCGGCAAGTTCTTTAGCGGGCCATTGATAGGGAAATAAGTACTCAACGTACTTAAAACCGGCTTTTGAGGCAGCCTCAAAGCGACTCATAAAAGGAAGTTCGGTAAATAGCATAGTGAGATTGGCGGCGAACTTGGGCATGCTTATATCCTTGCGATGAGTTTGCTAAAACACTTAACTAGTAGATTTCAGTTGAGTCTGGTTCATATGTTCTAGCTCAAGCAGTAGGCCGCTATGGTCGACATTTTCATTGCCATTAGCAACCAGAGATAGATAAGACTCATAAGTACGCTGAGATAGGGGCAGTGTCAGACCTTCGTTTCGCGCTTCATCAAGTATAGTTTTCAGGTCTTTAAGCTGGACACGAGAGGTCGCGCCTGGCTCAAAGTTTCGCTCTAGCATTCTTTGTCCATGTAATTCGAGAATACGGCTGGCAGCAAAGCCTCCACTTAGGGCTTCTCGTACGGCTTCAGGGTCCGCACCACCTTCGGAGGCTAATAACAGTGCTTCTGATACGGCGCCAATTGTGATGCCGACAATCGCTTGATTGGCCAGTTTGCATAGCTGGCCACTTCCGGTATCACCAATGTAAGTAGACTTCCCAAATGCCTGGAAGAGCTCTTGTGCTCGTTCGAATTGCTGCTTATCACCACCCGCCATAACAGATAAGGTGGCCGCCTGAGCACCTGCTGTACCGCCGGAAACTGGCGCATCCAGATAGTGACACTGATGCTGCTTTGCTAACTGGGCGTGCTTGCGAGCGGTAGAAGGCGGAATTGAGCTCATGTCGATAAATAAGCTATTCGGCTTCGCGCTTTGATAAGCTTGTGACTGATAGATAACCTGATCGACAATATCGCCATTTTCCAACATGCTGATAATAATTTCTGCTTGGCTAATCGCCTCGGCGGCGCTTGCACAAAGTTCGGCTTTATCGGCGAAATCTGCCATCTTCTCGGCAGTTCTATTCCATAGCAATAATTCGAAACCGGCATCCAGTAACTTTTGTGTCATTGGGTAGCCCATCAGGCCGATCCCAAGAAATGCGATCTTCATCTTTTCTCCTAAAACGAAAAAACCGCCCAAGTAGGCGGTTTATATATCGAGCCAAACCTTAATCTTCGATTAGGGCTTTAACCTTCTTCATTGCATTTTTTTCTAGTTGTCGAATACGTTCTGCAGAAACGCCGTACTCATCAGCGAGTTCATGCAAAGTCTTTTTATCTTCGGTCAACCAGCGCTTGGATAGAATATCGAAACTGCGTTCATCCAGAGTTTTTAAGGCTTCGTGTAAACGGGAATTTGCGTATTCAGTGCTGTCCAGCTTTTCCAGTCGACGAGCCGGGTTATGGCTATGATCTTCAATGAAATTAGCGGGAGCCTGATATGCGCTATCTTCGTCATCATCGGCGCCCATGTCGAAAGATGCATCGTGAGCACTTAAGCGACCTTCCATTTCTCGTACGACTTTTGGTTCTACACCGAGGTTCTCAGCTACGTCCTGAACTTCTTTATGAGTGAACCAAGCTAAACGTTTTTTGTTGCTGCGCAAATTGAAGAACATTTTACGCTGAGCTTTAGTCGTCGCAATTTTAACGATGCGCCAGTTTCGTAGAATGAACTCGTGAATTTCTGCCTTGATCCAATGTACAGCAAAAGAAACCAGGCGAACGCCATACTCAGGGTTAAAACGCTTAACAGCTTTCATCAAGCCTACGTTACCTTCCTGAATAAGGTCTGCCTGAGCCAAACCGTAGCCGGCATAGCTTTTAGCAATATGAATAACAAAGCGAAGATGAGACATAACCATATGGCGTGCAGCTTCAAGATCGTGTTCATCATGTAAACGATCAGCAAGCTTGCGTTCTTCTTCAACGCTCAGAATAGGGATACCATTCACGGCCTGAATGTATGACTCCAGGTTTGCGCCCGGGGTAAGCATATCTACGGGCTGTAAGCTTGTACCCATAATAAAACCTCCAACATTTATTCCGTAAGAATTTTAGTGTTCAATATTTTGCTCTGCTCAAATTTAGACAGCAGAACAAAGAAAAAGTTCCATACAGAAAAATTGTACATATATTAAGCAATCATAAAGTATTCTAAAGGGAGAAAAAAGAGTACTACTTTGAAAATTACTGTTGCAGAGACAAGATTAATAAAACTTAAGACTCAGCAATATAGGATTTCTACTTGATTAACTTGGTTCAATATCATCCAAATGTTTGCGTACTGCAAGCCAAGAGCTAAACCAGCCCAGCCCTGTCCCTATTAAGAATAACAATAGTGTAGATTCAAAACTCAGTGATGACAAACTAAAAGTGCTTTGATATGAGCTGGCCAATGCCTCAACCGGGCCATTAAGAATAGCGGTAATGATAATAAGCAGTATCCAGGCAACTAGACTGGCGCCAAAACCAAATAATACACCCATATATAGAAAGGGCCTACGAACGAAACCATCTGTTCCGCCAACGAGTTTAATTACAATAATTTCTTCTTTTTTGTTCTCGATTGCTAGGCGAATGGTATTCCCTAGCACCAGAATAACAACCAGTGCGAGCATTATTCCGATAACGCTTACTGCTTGCTGAAGCATATTAATGATCGACTGAAGCCGCTTTACCCAAACCACATCGAGTATCGCACTTTCGATTTCAGGAAGAGTAATTAGAGCATCTTTGAGCTGCTCAATATGCTCAATCGTATTTAGAGCATCTGATGGGCGAACAATAATGACATGCGGCAAGGGGTTGCTGTCTAAGTAGTCGATTGCATCGGCAAACTCGAAGCGTTCTTTAAAATTGCTCAGCGCGCTATCGTTATCGATAAACTGGCTGCTGGTGATACTCTTTCTTTTTGCAATATCGTCAGCAAGCCTTTGTCCATCAATAAGCGGCACGCCCTTTTTAAGTAGGAGCGTTATTTGTGCGCTGCCATCCCAATCTTCACCTAGTGATTCAATATTGCTTAAAAGGCTAGTCAACAAAGCTGGCAGAACCAGAGCTATGCCGAGCACTGCACAGGTAAAGAGACTGGCAATGGGTGTTTTTAGCAATGACAGCAGAGTCGCCTTAGCCACCTTTTTATGGTGTTCTATATAGTGGTTTGCAGCACTTGGCGGAGGAGCAGGTCGAGCGCCTGAAGATTTGGGTAGCTCAGCCATTAGTCATCTGCTCCGGCAAATTGAGAACGTGAGTCGATCAGACTTCCTTGCTGAAGCGAGATTACGCGATAGTGCATATGATGAATCAATGCCAAGTCGTGGCTCGCTATCAGTACCGTGACGCCGACTTGATTGAACTCGCTAAACAAGTTCATGATTTCGGCTGAAAGCTCGGGGTCGAGGTTTCCGGTTGGTTCATCGGCTAACAAAACGGGAGGTTTATTGACAACGGCTCTGGCAATACCGATACGCTGTTGTTCACCGCCTGAGAGCTGAATGGGTGTCATTTTCTCTTTTGAAAGCAAACCGACTTTATCTAATGCGGCACGTACGCGACGCCCGATATCGCGCGGGTTCATTCCCGAAATTTCTAGGGGAAGCGCAACGTTGTCGTAAACACTGCGATCAAATAACAAGCGATGATTTTGAAAAACAACGCCGACATGACGCCGGTAATAAGGAATTTGCCGCTTTGGGATGCGCATAAGGTCTTGCTCACCCACAGTGACCTTTCCTTCACTGGCTCTTTCCATCAACATAATCAGCTTAAGCAGTGTACTTTTACCTGCGCCGGAATGGCCTGTTAAAAATGCCATTTCACCACGCGCCATTGAAAAGCTTACGTCATTAAGTGCTTCATGGCCGTCGCTATAACGCTTGGTGACATTCTCAAAATGTATCATTATTTAGTAGGCCTATTGATTTAAGCTGAGATCTTATCGACAGAGATTTATGCTTGTTCGTCGAATAAAGCAGCAACAAACTCATCCGCCTCAAAGGGGCGTAAATCATCTATTTGCTCACCAACACCAATAAAGCGAATCGGTAGGCCTAACTGTTTAGCGATAGCGAAAATGATCCCGCCTTTTGCCGTACCGTCCAGCTTGGTTAAGCTGATACCACTTACACCAACTGCTTGTTGGAATACTTGGGCTTGGCTTAGTGCGTTTTGGCCTGTACCGGCATCGAGAACCAACATCACTTCGTGGGGGGCGGTATCGTCAACTTTCTGCATAACTCGGACAACTTTTTCAAGCTCGCTCATTAGGTTGTCTTTGTTTTGAAGGCGGCCAGCGGTATCGGCGATTAGAATATCAACCCCTTTAGACTTAGCCGATTCAACTGCATCGAATATGACTGATGCACTGTCGGCGCCGGTGTGTTGGGCAACAACAGGCACATTGTTGCGCTCACCCCAAACCTGTAGCTGTTCAACTGCTGCAGCTCTGAAGGTATCGCCTGCTGCTAACATGACAGAATGTCCCTGGCTCTGGAAACGCTTGGCCATTTTGCCAATAGTGGTTGTTTTACCCACGCCGTTGACACCCACAACAAGAATGACAAAAGGAGAGTCACCAGTCTTTATTTCTAAAGGTGAATGGCTAGCTTTAAGCAGCCCGCTTAGTTCGTCCTTGAGTACAGCGTGCAGGCTATCGGCGTCCTTCAGTTCTTTTCGGTCGGCACTTTCGGTAATTTTATTGATAATTTCAGAAGTCGCTTCAATACCAACGTCAGCAGTTAGAAGTAGTGTTTCTATATCTTCAAGCAGCTCGTCGTCGATCTGCTTTTTGCCCATGATGAGTTCGCTTAAACCACCCGATAGGCGGCCTCGTGTGCGGCTCAAGCCAGACTTAATTCTGCCAAAAAAGCTTTTTGGCTCTGGCTCTGGCTCTGGCTCTGGCTCTGGCTCTGGCTCTGGCTCTGGCTCAGGTGCTGGTTCCGGTTCTGGCTCTGGCTCTGGCTCTGGCTCTGGCTCTGGCTCTGGCTCAGGTGCTGGTTCCGGTTCTGGTTTTGGCGCTGGTGTTGGTTCAGGCTCAGGTGCTGCTTCCGGTTCGGCTGAAGTCAGCGCAGACTCATTCAGCGGGCGAACCGTTTTAGTTTCGGGGTGTGCTTGGCGCTCAACCTTCTTTGGTTTGGTTTGGTTATGTCTGGCGCGAATCAGATCGATTGCTATTAGGAGTGCAATGACGCCAAGGGTGACCAAAGAGTATAAAATTTCTGTTTGCATAATATGAACAACTTAAGGTATTTGATTCATGCCGTTATAATTTCTCTTTGAAAAAGATCGCAACGGCGAGGCTAAAATTCACTTACAATGCACGGATCCGTCTAAACAAGCGAGCTTTTTCGAGTGCTTTGGATAATATGCATGACATAACAGGAAATTCTAATGCCAGCCAGGATTAAAAAAAACCATCGAGGACAAAAATCTCGGCCATATGGTAAAAATAATCGTATAGATAGCTCGCAAACGGGCTCTTTTCGCATTATTGGCGGTGAATGGCGTAGTCGTCGATTAAACTTTCCGGCGCTTGAAGGTCTTCGCCCAACGACAGACCGAGTGAAAGAGACGGTGTTTAATTGGTTAATGCCTTATCTACCCGGCGCCCGAGTATTGGATTTATTTGCTGGCAGTGGTTCTTTAGGCCTCGAGGCGCTTTCACGCGGCGCTGGTGAGCTATGCTCTATTGAGAAAAGTAGTCAGGCAGCCTCGAGCCTTAAGGAAAACTACGCGCTATTAGGGGGGGCTGCTGAGCGAGCTGTGGTGGAGTGCCTCGACGCATTGACTTGGCTTCAAGCGAGTCCAAAACAACAGGGTGCCTTTGATATACTCTTTCTCGATCCACCCTTTCGCAAAGGCTTACTTACAGAGACTTTAGCACTTATCGAGGAGTCAGAGATACTCGCTAAAGGGGCGGTGATTTATCTGGAGCAGGAAAAAGAAGGCGTTTTACCTGCAATTCCGAAAGATTGGCAACTGATGAAAGAAAAGGTCGCCGGGCAAGTCAGTTATCAATTGTATCAACGACAAGCTAGCGACCAGATCTGATCTAGGCTTTTGCAGCACTTAGAGAGTAATGTCTTAAACTTTTGGCAAATTCTTCGAGGCTTTCGATGCCGCTTTTTTCAGCTTGTTTACACCATTCAGAAAGCTCGTTTAACTTTTCTTGAAAGCGGCTACCGGGGTGTTTTTTCCAAATATCTTGAAGAGCCTGGCTCATCTCATAAATGGTCTTGATCATCACGTCGTGGTCAAGCATTTCATTGATTCGGCTTTTCTCAGTACTTTTAACCAAATTTTCTTCTCTAACGAGAAGCTTCTTGGCCTTTTTAAACATAATTTTTTCTTGTTCCTGCATCTTGGCTTTTTGTGCTTGGATAACCGGAATCATGACATTCTTATGGTATTGGGATAAAACATAAAAGCGATTGTGGATAATTGCCATCACCGTATCCTTATCAAGCTCCAGCTTGTGACTGTCTTTTATTGGCTTAGGTGGGATATTGCGTGCTTTTGCTAAACCAAGGGCGCTTAATATTCTGATATAAAACCAGCCGATGTCGAATTCCCAGGGTTTAACAGATAGCTTGGCGGAGTTGGGATAAGTGTGGTGATTATTGTGAAGTTCTTCGCCACCAATAAAAAAGCCCCAGGGGCTGATGTTACGGGAGGCATCTTTACACTCAAAGTTCCGGTAGCCGATTGCATGGCCGACACCATTGATAACACCCGCAGCAAATACCGGGATCCACATCATTTGAATCGCCCAAATGGTAATACCTGCCAGGCCGAAGAAGAAAATATCGATAGCGCCCATCAGTACTACACCTTTCATCTTATGAGGGGTATAGATCTTGTTTTCTAACCAATCATCAGGTGTTCGCTGACCGTAGCGCTTTAAGGTTTCGGCATTGGCAGCCTCTTCTTTATAGAGCTCAGCACCCGTTAGTAGAACTGTTTTTAGGCCTTTCGCAACAGGGCTATGTGGGTCTTCATCTGTCTCACATTTTGCGTGGTGTTTCCGGTGAATAGCGGTCCACTCTTTGGTATTTTGAGCACTACTCAGCCATATCCAGAAACGGAAGAAGTGTTTAAGTGCAGGATGCAGGTCGAGAGCGTTGTGAGCTGAGTGTCTGTGTAGATAAAGTGTGACGCTGGCGATGGTGATTTGAGTCAGAATTATCGTTGCAATGACTTTCTGCCCAACACTTAAATCGAGAATACCGTTTATCCACCAGTCAAACATTTACTTCACCTCACTCCTATAAATTCTAGCTGACACGCGTTAGTTTTATATGCTATCACAAACAATGATATTTTAGAGTATGACAGCTCGTTTATTGCACAATAACTTCGTGCTTTTTTAACACGAGATGCTGAAACTGATCTATCTTTGCGCACCATCCTTCTTTTAGCCAGGTTGTCGAAACCTTTTCCAATATGATTGCAGGCCCTATTATGGTTTCACCTTCTTTGATCGCTTCTCGCTGAAGAATTGTCACTTCTTTTTCTATCGAAGGAAGTTGAATGACTTGTGTGGTGGCATCATTTTGCACTTCAGTACATATAACATCATTACTTTGCTGAGTTTCAATTGTCAGACTAAGGCAAACATTCACGAGCTCAACCGCGGTATTAGTGAGTTGGTGCCCATAGTGTTGTTGATGGCTGTGATGAAATAAGTCTGCAATATTGCGGGTTTGATCTGCAGAAAAGGGGATATTCAGAGTGAAGCTCTGGCCTTGGTAACGAAGATCCAAAGAGCGTTCTGATCGGATAGTTTGCCTGCCTACTTGTTCTAATTTTAGTTCTTTCGTTCCTTGTGACTCGAGACCTTCAAACAGCTGTTCCAGTTGGTGATGGGAAATATCATCTAACTGAATAATATGTGTCTTGGTAAATTGCCGTTGTTTTTGAGCTTTGAGCATGCCGTAGGCCGAGAGGACACCACTATTCTGGGGAATTATGGCACTTTTCATATTGAGTTTTTCAGCTAAGGAACAGACATGCAGACCCCCAGCGCCGCCAAAGCAACATAAGGTAAAGTCATTAGGGTTGTGCCCTTTCTGAATAGAAATGGCATGAAGGGCTTTTACCATTTGTTGTTCCGCAAGTTCTATGATTCCTTCTGCCAATTGAAGCCTGCTCATTTGTAGTTTGCTGGCTAGCGTGTCTAGCGCGCTCTCTGCTGAGGCTATATCAAGAGACATACCGCCACCTAAGAAAGCATCTGCACGTATGCGCCCTAGAACTAGATTGGCATCGGTCACAGTTACTTGAGTTCCGCCTTTGTTGTAACAAACTGGGCCAGGTGCGGAACCCGCAGATTGAGGGCCGACGTGTAGCATATTTCCTTCGTCTATCCAGGCAATAGAGCCGCCGCCAGCACCGATGGTTTCCATTTTTAACATTGGTATCGCGACCGGCCAATCATTAATGCTACCTTCATCGCTTAGTTCAAAGTTGCCATCCATTAAGGCGACGTCGGTTGATGTGCCGCCCATATCAAAACTCATGATCTTGGGTAAGTGACACTGTTCACCGATATGACGAACGGCGGCTAATCCGCCAGCCGGGCCGGATAAAAGCAGATTTACAGATCGTAAAGCGGCTTGTTCAGCAGCAATGGTTCCCCCTGAAGATTGCATGATTGAGACAGGGCAGCCGTTTAGTTGCTCGATCAAGTGATCAATATAGTTTTTTACTTTTGGGCCAAGGGATGCATTTAACCAGGTTGCTATACCACGTTCGTACTCTTTATATTTTGGTAAAACAAAAGATGAGCGCGAGACGAAATAGTCACCTTCCAGGGCTTTTTGAATGCGTAGCTCTTCATCATCATTGATAAAGGAAAATAAGAGATTTATCGCAATAGCTTCTGGTTTTAAGTCATTAACTTTTTGCTTAAGGGCTTCAATATCGTCATCAGATAAAGGTCTTATTAACTTTCCCTCGGAATCACGTCGGGTTTCTATTTCTAAGCAAAGCTCGCTTGGAACAGGAGGAATGGGTGGTTTGGCATTGAGGTTATAGAGTTCTTTGCGAGCTTGGCGGCCGATGCTCAGGATATCGCCAAAACCATTATTGGTGATATAGACGGTACGAGCACCTTTTCGTTCAAGCGCTGCATTGGTAGCTACCGTACTTCCATGAATAATACAAAGCTGTTTATTATCGACAGCTGAGTTTAAACCTAGTTCTTCTATTCCCTGCAAGATTGCTTGAGCAGGGTTTGAAGGGGTTGATAGTACTTTATGAATACGCACTTCTTGTTCAGTGAGCAAGACAAAGTCGGTAAAAGTGCCTCCGGCATCAACACCTAAGTACAGGATTTCATCCTCATCGCTTAAAGAAGATTTGGGATTGTGAAGCTTAGGGGAATTGGACACTTGCCTTTCCTTTGTATCAAAATGCGTGATTTGTTCTATCTATGAGGAGCCAAGTTTGCCTGAATTGCCAGAAGTAGAAACCTCTCGCCGGGGCATTGAGCCTTATATCAAGGGGCATAAAATCTTATCTATCAAGATCTATCAGCAAGCTTTGCGTTGGCCTGTTTCTAATGAACTCTATGAAATGACAAACCAGCCGGTTAGTGATGTTCTCAGGCGAGGTAAGTATATAATCATCTGTGTCCCTGACGGAAGTATACTGCTGCATTTAGGTATGTCTGGGAGTTTGCGTATAGTCGACGAGAGGACGCCACGGATAAAACATGATCATGTTGAATTCCACCTTTCCTGTGGAAAAATACTGCGCTTTAACGATCCGCGAAGGTTTGGCAGCATACTATGGTCTTCCAATTGGCAAGCGCATCCTTTAATTGCTTCTTTGGGGCTTGAACCTCTAAATGAGGAGTTCGACGGAGCGTATCTTCATCAAGCTGCCAAAAAGAGAAAACAAGCGGTTAAACAGTTCCTGATGAATAGTAAGCTCGTTGTTGGTGTTGGCAATATTTATGCAAACGAAGCTTTGTTCAAAGCGGGCATCTCTCCTATTCGCTCAGCCTCTCAAATCTCTTTAAAGCGCTATAACTTGCTTGCAGATACCATCAAAGAGGTCTTGCGTAAGTCCATCAAACAAGGAGGTACAACTCTAAAAGACTTTGTGGGAAGTGATGGAAAGCCAGGATACTTTAAGCAAGAGCTGAATGTGTATGGCCGAGGGGGTGAAGCCTGTGTCGAGTGTGGACAAGCGCTAAAGGAAATCAGGCAAGGTAATCGTGCAACGGTGTACTGTTCACAGTGTCAAAAATAATCTATTCGCCCGATTCGACAGTGGAGATATTGTGTCTATACTGAAATCAATGACAGATTTCAGGCATTTGTTCAGTAAGCTTAGGCTATTCAAGCAAACACCAGATACTGAACACTATGTGAAAGGCACCCAAGGAGACAAGTTCATGTACAGCCAATTTACCAAAGCCCTAAAAGTTATTATGTTCAGCCTTGTGTTGGCGCTACCCGCGACGGGCTGGTCAAACACGATTGAAGAAACGCCTTCAGCCGTTGCGATGACCGGCGACGCCTTGTTTGTAAGACCCGTAATGATTGCGACAACTATCTTAGGTGCAGCAATCTTTATCGTTTCTTCACCATTTTCTGCCTTAGGTGGTAATGTTGAGGAGTCCTTCGATGAACTGGTGGCTGGGCCTTTTAATACAGCGTTTATCCGCTGCTTAGGTTGTACAATGACCGGTCGTAAAGTCAGCGCGATAGTTTCCCAGGAAGAAGAATAAGCTTCACTTCTTCTTTCAAATAAAAAAGGCTGGTGTGATACCAGCCTTTTTTATTTCTATTCAAACTAGTTTAGTTTGATGCCTTTTGAATAAGCGCTTTCCAGTCAAAGCTCTGATCGCCTAAGGCGTGAAAGAATGGATTTAAAATATCTGCTTTCTGGTTGTAAGTGAGAGGTTTTAGATCGATATCGAGGATTTCACCGCCCGCAGCATTGAGTACGGCGTGTGCAGCAGCAGTATCCCACTCGCTTGTGAGCGCTAAGCGCGGATACCAATGAGCCGTTCCTTCCGCAATGGCACAGATTTTCAGTGAACTACCCATGCTGACTAAATTAATATCGTCAAATACCTCAGCGACATGCTTAAGAAGTTCATCCAAGGCTTCAGCTCCGTGGCGCCTGCTACCAACAACAGCCAGTGTGTCCTGAGTATTGACTGCGCTCACCTTAAGCTCAGTCTTAGCACCTTTTTCTTCTTTCCAGGCTCCTTGCCCTTTTAATCCGTAATACAGTGTTTGTGTAACAGGAACGTAGACAAGCCCCAGAATAGCTTCACCGTCTTCGATCAAAGCAATATTGACGGTAAACTCGCCATTTTTATTAATAAATTCTTTAGTACCGTCTAAAGGGTCAACCAGCCAATAACGCTGCCATGAAGAGCGCTCAGAAAACTGAGGCATACCACCTTCTTCAGAAAGAACAGGGTAGTTTAGAGCTAAGCTTGTTAAGCCTTGGTCTATCACCATATGAGCGGCGTGGTCAGCTTTGGTAACCGGAGAGTCATCGGCCTTGTTCTCAACTTCGATTGGCGAATCGGAGTTATAAACTTCGAGAATAGCCTCGCCCGCATCGATAACGATTTTCTTTAAATCTGGTAAAAGTTGTACTAGCTCATTCATGAGGGTTTGTAATATCCAATATAAAGTGTGTTGAAATAGTTGGCTTCGGCTAATAACTCTTAGAGGAGTGTTTGTGTGAACAGATTCCGAGCGCTAGAATAGCCGTTTTACGACAGTATAGAGAGTTTCATGATCGACTGGAATCAGATAGAAACAGTTTTCTTCGATATGGACGGTACGCTACTAGACCTCCATTTCGATAACTACTTTTGGCTAGAATATTTGCCAAAGCGTTATACGGAGCTGAAGAGCCTTAGTCATGACGATGCAGTGAAGTCGCTTCATGCTATGTACGAAGCACATCATGGTTCCCTAAACTGGTACTGTCTCGATTTCTGGTCTGATGCGCTCAACGTCGATATTGTGGAACTAAAGAAAGAAGTAAGTAATAAAATTGCGTATCGACCTCATGTTAAGGAATTCCTGGGAGCCGTCAAAAATATGCCTGTAGAGATGGCCATCCTTACCAATGCCCATCAAGGTAGTATTAGTGTCAAGCTTGAGCAAACCGACTTGGCTGACTTCTTTGACGAGATCATTTGTTCTCACGATTATGGCTTGGCTAAAGAACAGTCTGACTTCTGGCAGCGACTTCATAAGGCAAGGCCCTTTGATAAAGAAAAAACAGCTTTCTTTGATGATAATGAGGCGGTACTTGCCGCTGCAAAAGAATTTGGTATTAAGCACTTATATTCAATTGCCCAGCCTGATAGCCAGAAGCCTGACAGAGAGCAAGGAGATTTTCCCTTAGTTCGTGACTTTAGAGACTTGTTGTAAATGAGTACAGACGCAAAAGTAAGAATTGATAAGTGGCTTTGGGCTGCTCGCTTCTTCAAGACCAGAAGCTTGGCGAAAGAGGCAATTGATGGTGGTAAGGTGCATTATAATCAACAACGCTGTAAACCTGGTAAGACAGTTGATATCGGTGCAGAACTAACCATTCGCCAGGGTTGGTTTGATAAGGTCGTTATTGTTGAAGGTTTAAGTGATCGCAGAAAAAATGCGAGCTTGGCTCAAGAACTCTATCGTGAGACAGAAGAAAGTATTGTAAAAAGAGAGGAGGCGCTGGCGGAACGAAAGCAAGCAATGGCAGGCCTACCCGCACCTTTTAAAAGGCCAAATAAACGCGACCGCCGACGCATTCACCGTTTTAAGAATATAAATTCAGAATCTGAATGAGCTCTATCTTTAATGTGATAAGACTCGAAGTAACAGGATATATACATGATTGATCAAGATACTTTCCAGAAGTTCCTTTTTGAAGAGCTGCAAATTCGAGGTGAGTGGGTACGCTTAGGAGAGAGCTTCCAGCAGGCGAGCAAAAACATGTCTTACCCTTCAGAAGTTAAAGCGCTCCTGGGTGAAACGATCGCAGCCTCAGTTCTGCTAACCGGAACCTTGAAGTTTGATGGTCGTCTGTCTATTCATGCGCGAGGTGAAGGGGCGCTAAGTTTGTTGATGGCAGAAACGACGAACCTGAAGACCTTTAAAGGGGTTGCGCATTGGCAAGGTGACATTGAAGAAGGTCTGCCGTTAAAAGATTATTTAGGCAATGCGCAGTTAGTGATTACCATCGACCCTGATCGAGGAAACCGCTATCAGGGGATCGTCCCCTTAGAGCGTGAAACACTGTCTGAGTGTTTAGAGCAGTACTTTGAAATGTCTGAACAGCTCGATACCTATATGTTACTAGGTGCTGATGAGCTAGGTTGCTATGGCTTAATGTTACAAAAACTACCAGGCTATAGAGAAATTGAAGATCAGGATGCATGGGACAGGGTGACCCAACTGGCTAAGACATTGTCCTCAGAAGAACTCGTGAGCACAGATAATGAAACCTTGCTGGTGCGACTATTCCACGAAGAAAAAGTGATTACTTATCAATCTGAGCCAGTACAGTTTAAATGTTCGTGTTCCAAAGAGCGCACGGCGGCATCAATTCAAAGCTTAGGAAAAGAAGAAGCGCTGGATATACTGGAGCATGAAGCCGAGATTACAGTAGATTGTCAATTTTGTGCTGCACGTTACACTTTTGATCGGACAGATGTACAAAATTTATTCGATCTAGGCGAGCCCCATTAGGCTTATTTGTTTGAATAAGGTGAAAATATTACATATAAGCCTTATGCAAGTTCTAATCTGAAAATCTATCGCCTTTGCATGTTTTAAAGTGAACAAAAATGACTTGCTTCTAAATTTAGTCGTTTTTTGTACAACAATTTGGCATAATGGCGCCCCAAATTTTTCCAGGCTCTGTTTTAGAAAAAGCTAAAACGTAGTCAAACTTAACCCAAGTGAGGTCGAAGTGAGTAACACTTATGTTGATCTAAGCTCAGCCGTATTGGTAGAGCACGCACTTGAGCGCAAAGAAGGCAGCTTGGCTGCTAATGGTTCTTTAGTCGTTACCACCGGCAAAAGAACAGGACGCTCTCCTATGGACCGCTATATTGTTGATGAGCCGAGTACTTCGGATGCAATCGGCTGGGGTCCAATTAACCGACCATTCGACCCTGAAAAGTTCGATGCTTTGTGGGAACGAGTCGAGGCGTATTTGGCTGAGCGAGATAGCTATCTTTCTCACCTTCACGTGGGTGCAGATGCTGATCACTATCTACCTGTTAAGGTTGCAACAGAAACTGCTTGGCAGAACCTGTTTGGTCGCAATCTGTTTATCCGCCCTGAGCAATATAACCAGGCCGATAAGCAAGAATGGGAAATCCTAAACGTTGCAAGCTTTGAGTGTGTACCTGAGCGTGACGGTACTAATAGTGACGGTACAGTAATCATCAACTTCGCCAAGCGTCGCGTTTTGCTTGCAGGTATGCGTTATGCGGGTGAAATGAAGAAAGCAATGTTCTCTGTTCAGAACTTCTTGTTGCCAGAGAAAGACGTATTACCAATGCATTGTTCTGCAAACGTTGGTGATGACGGCGAAACAACATTGTTCTTCGGTTTGTCAGGTACAGGTAAAACTACCTTGTCTGCTGACCCTGCGCGTTACCTTATTGGTGATGACGAGCACGGTTGGGGCAAAGGCGTTGTCTTCAATATTGAAGGCGGCTGCTATGCGAAGACTATTGATCTATCTCAAAAGAATGAGCCAATCATTTGGGATGCGATCAAGTTCGGTGCAATCGTAGAAAACGTAGCGCTTTCTGATGATAAGCGTCTACCAGATTACACAGATACAAGCATTACTGAAAACGGTCGTTGTGCCTACCCGCTAGAGCACGTTGAAAAACGTGTTGCTGAAAACTTAGCAGGCGAGCCAAACGCTATCGTATTTTTGACTTGTGATATGACGGGTGTACTACCTCCAGTATCATTGTTGTCTAAAGAAGGTGCGGCTTACCACTTCTTAAGTGGTTACACGGCATTGGTTGGTTCTACAGAGATGGGTTCAGACTCTAAGTTGAAGTCTACGTTCTCTACCTGTTTCGGTGCACCTTTCTTCCCACGCCCAGCAGGCGTTTACGCTGAATTGTTAATGAAGCGTATGGAAGAGTTCGGTTCTAAGGTTTACTTGGTTAACACGGGCTGGACAGGCGGTGCTTACGGCACAGGCCAACGTTTCAGCATTCCGGTGACTCGTGCAATCATCAGCGCAATCCAGAGCGGCGCTTTGGCTGATGCTGAAACAGAGCACTTGGAAGCCTTGAATCTAGACGTTCCAACTTCATTGGAAGGTGTTGATGCTAAGTTGCTTAACCCACGTAATACTTGGGAAGATCCAGCAGCGTACGATGCAAAAGCAGCTGATCTGATCTCTCAGTTTGTTGAAAACTTCAAGAAGTTTGACGTATCTGATGCGATCGTTGATGCAGGTCCTAAGCAAGCTTAAATTAGCTTCCTTAAGACTAAAAACCCGGCGCTGAAAAGCTCCGGGTTTTTTTGTATCTAAATGAGTGCGATGCTCGAAACAGCTCCCATAGGCAGATTCTTAGAGAGTGGTGGAACCCTCTGCCTACAAAAAATAATCCCGTTGAAGTTCTTAAAAGTACCACTCATCTTCTTCATGTAATGACAAACTCTCAGCCCCGGATTGCAGCGCCGCCTGGTGTGCTTGAATCCGCGGTAAGATACGCGCAAAGTAGAACTTGGCGGTCTTTATCTTGCCTTTCAAAAAGCTTTCTGAGAATGTCGTGGTATCGTTATCTTGAAGCTTGGCTTCGGCTTTAGCTGCCATTTCCAGCCAGAAATAAGCCAAGGTTACATAACCTGAATACATCAGAAAGTCATAGGCAGCAGCGCCGACTTCGCCGTGATCTTGGAGAGCTTTCATACCGACGTTTTGAATCATTTGTGGCCATTCTTTACTGAGAGTTTTTACTTGCTCAGCAAGCTGGATTAGCTCGGTATCGCTGTCTTGTTTAAGTATCGATTTGGAGAGCACATGAAGCTGTTTTGTAAATAACATCAGTGCCTGGCCTTGGTCGCCCAATACCTTTCTTCCTAGCAAGTCGAGAGACTGAATCCCCGTTGTTCCCTCATAAAGCGTAGAAATCCGTCCATCACGGTAGATTTGCTCGACGCCAGTTTCGGTAATATAACCATGGCCGCCATAAACCTGGACAGCTAAAGAAGCAGACTCTTGACCGGTTTCGGTGAGAAATGCCTTGGCGATAGGCGTAAGTAAACCTAGTAGTTTTGCGGCCTCGGCATCGTTTCCGGCTTTTTCCCTATCAAGCAGCTCTGCACAATAGTGGCAAAATGCTCGACCCCCCTCAGCAAACGCTTTTTGAGTGAGGAGCATCCTGCGCACGTCAGCGTGACCTATCAAACCAGTGGTTTGTCCGCGCAATTTTTTATCCAGGGACTGGCCCTGAACACGTTCGACAGCATATTGATACGAGGCCTGAAAAGACTGTTCACTCATACCCACGCCTTGTAAGGAGGTTCCCAGACGCATCTCATTCATCATTTTGAACATGGCTTTAATACCGCCATTCTCTTCGCCAACCAGGAAGCCTTTTGCTTCTTCAAAGGCCATCGTGCAGGTAGGGTTGCTGTGTATCCCCATTTTTTCTTCAATACCAATACAACTAAGGGAGTTATATTCATTATTGTCTGGAAAAATTTTTGGCACCAAAAATAAAGATAGGCCTTTAATACCTTCAGGTGCACCCTTAATACGAGCGAGTACTAAATGAATAATATTGTCACTAGCGTCATGATCACCTGTAGAGATAAAGATTTTGGTACCTGATATCGCGTAACTGTTGTCAGCATTAATCTTTGCGCTACTTTTAATTTCACCTAGGTCGGAACCGCAATGAGATTCAGTTAAGCACATGGTGCCCGTCCAATTACCTGATACCATGTTGTGAAGGTAGGTTTGTTTTAATTCATCATTACCGAATGAAATCAGAGCTTTACATGCAGAGCTGGTGAGCGCTGTGAACATGCATAAAGATTGGTTGGTACTGGTCAACATTTCCGATACCTTTGAGCTAAGTGCTTCAGGTAGCGCTTGCCCACCCCACTCCTCTGGCATCGAGATTCCCATCCACCCTGCTTCAGAAAAAGCTTTAAATGCGTCGCGAATCTTAGGGTCTAGTAGTACTTTACCATCCTTGTAACGACAGCCATTTTGGTCTCCATGTTGATTGACGCTGCCCCAGACTTGCTCTGAAAACTCTGCAGCCTGGTCGAGAATTAAGCCCGCATCGTCATTGTCGATAGCAGAATTGCCCTTTATATGGAATTTCATATCAGTGATTGGCGCGCAATATTTCGACACGGTGCTATGCTCCTCTATTAATGTTCTTATCAATACGTCTATCAGTGTGCCGTACTTGTACTAAAGATTATTGCGATAGAAAAAATTTAGCACATTAACAAATGATAAGGACGTTATGAAAAGATTTGCATAGGATGAATATAAGCTAGGTCATTCAGACAAATGGATTCCCGCTCCAACCAGGTGGCCCTATTTTGCAGGGCAATTCACCTTGTATGTGGGAATGATGAGGGTGGAATGAACCTAAGAAAAAATTAAAAGCGTCAGCGGAGAGAGAGATGTCAGCAGAATTATATCCAAATATGTTAAAGCCATTGGACTTAGGTTTCACGACTTTAAAAAACCGTGTTTTGATGGGTTCAATGCATACAGGCTTGGAAGAAGAAAAAGATGGCCATGAACGAATGGCTGCTTTCTTTGCAGAACGCGCTCGCGGTGGAGTTGGCCTGATTGTTACGGGCGGTTTTGGTCCAAACCAGGAAGGTGCTACGCATCCTCATACCAAGTCAATTAAGACAGAAGAAGACGCACTAGCACATCGAACTATTACTGATGCCGTTCATGAAGCGGGTGGTAAGATCTGTATGCAGATTCTACATACGGGTCGCTATGCGTTTAACCCTAATTTGGTTGCGCCTTCTGCTGTTCAGGCACCGATTAACCCTTTTCCACCAAAAGAACTTGATGAAGCCGGTATCGAAAAGCAGATCAGTGATATCGTAATGTTAGCGGTTAATGCTCAAAAAGGTGGTTATGACGGCGTTGAAATCATGGGCTCAGAAGGTTATTTCATTAACCAGTTCTTAGCGAAGCGTACTAATAAGCGTGATGACCAATGGGGTGGCGAATACGAAAACCGTATGCGCTTGGCTGTAGAAGTCGTGCGTCGTACACGTGAAGCCGTGGGTGAAAAATTTATTATTATATACCGTTTGTCTATGCTCGACTTGGTTGAGGGTGGAAGCAGCTATGAAGAAGTACTACAGCTAGGTAAGGCGATTGAAAAAGCAGGTGCAACCATCATCAACACTGGTATTGGTTGGCATGAAGCACGTATCCCAACAATTGCGACAAAAGTACCGCGCGCAGCATTTACTTGGGTAACCGCTAAGTTCAAAAAAGAGCTTAATATTCCATTGATCACTTCTAACCGTATTAATACGCCGGAAGTGGCTGAAGAAGTTCTAGAGCGTGGCGATGCCGATATGGTGTCGATGGCACGCCCATTCCTTGCGGATCCTGACTTTGTTCAGAAAGCTTTTGAGGGCAAGAGCGACGAGATCAACACTTGTATCGGTTGTAACCAGGCTTGTCTTGACCACGTATTTAGCGGCAAGCTAACTAGCTGCTTGGTGAATCCGAAGGCATGTCACGAAACAGAGTTTGCTTCATCTCCAGTAGAAACGGCTAAGAAGTTGGCTGTTATTGGCGCGGGCCCAGCTGGTTTAGCATTTGCGACGTCGGCAGCTGAGCGTGGACATACAGTAACTTTATTTGATTCAGCAAATGAAATTGGCGGGCAGTTCAATATTGCTAAGCAAGTACCCGGCAAGGAAGAGTTTTACGAAACGATCCGTTACTTTGGCAAGATGATCGAGAAGACGGGTGTAAACCTTCAGCTTGGTCAGCGTTTGACAGCAGAGGACTTAAATCAGGGCGATTTTGATGAAGTTATTCTAGCTACCGGTATTAGCCCACGTACACCTGAAATAGAGGGTATTGATCACCCTAAAGTACTGAGTTATATCGATGTACTTCGCGATAAGAAAGAAGTGGGTAAGAAAGTAGCGGTAATCGGTGCAGGTGGTATCGGTTTTGATGTATCGGAATACTTAGCCCACTCAGGTGAAGCAACAAGCCAAAATATCGAAGCCTTTATGAAAGAATGGGGTGTTGATATGTCGCTAGAGGCTCGTGGTGGCATTGAGGGCGTTGAAGCGCAAGTTAGCCCTTCTGCTAGAGAAATCTACTTATTACAGCGTAAGAAGTCTAAAGTTGGCGCGAAGCTAGGAAAAACAACAGGCTGGATTCATCGCACGGGTCTAAATAACAAAGGCGTCAACATGATACCTGCCTGTACTTACGAGAAAGTGGACGATCAAGGTATTCACATTGATGTCGCAGGTGAGAAGAAAGTACTTGATGTGGATAACGTTATCTTGTGCGCGGGCCAGGAGCCACTGCGTGAATTAGTTGAGGGCTTGAATAAGCCATATCACCTGATTGGTGGTGCTGATGTGGCTGCAGAACTTGATGCAAAACGTGCAATTAATCAGGGTACGCGTTTGGCATTGGATATCTAAAGTCTTTAGATAAACAAGCAGCAAACAGAGCCGAGCTAGAGTTTCCTAGTTCGGCTTTTTTGTGCCATTCGCGTGCTGGTGGGAGAATAATTAAGCTATTCCTGCACCTCAAACTGCTTCTTGAAGGCTTGCAAGCCTTCCTGAACCAAGTCATAGGTCTTATCGATATTCTCGGCAATCTCACCTTCTAACACTCCTAATCCATCGAGTATCTCGCGTGCTTCAGAAAATCCGGTATCAATACCACCGCTAATAATATCGACAAACTTTTCGACTTGCTCACTCTCGTTCAATTCAGGGTGTTGTTGTTGATAAAGTGGAAACAGGCTAGTCGAGAAATTAACAATCCGGCCCGCTGTCGCTTCGGGTGAGACGTCCAGGCCTTGCTCATAACCGGACTGGATTGAGTTTTCGCCAAAGTCACCTTCTAGCTCTTTATTGATCGCATCGATAGCGGTCTGATAAAGCAGGCTCATAGGTTCGTTCTTGACGCTGAGGCTAACTTCGTAGTTAGCATTCAACACGGCAGCATTGAATTCTTTGCGAAGGGCCTCTACTTGACCAATTTGCTCTGTGCCATCACTTTGCGGTGAAGACCTTGCGTCACTAGAAGTAGTTTTTTCAGGTACGGACGATATATTAAGTCGGGTGTCGATTTGGCTAACAGGCATATGAACACTCCTCAGTAGCGGTAGGTCTTGATTAATTATTGACCAGTGCGTGGGGAGCAGCAAGCAAAACTTGGTAAGTATTTGTTCCTTATAGATGGCTAGCTGAGGCTATTGAGAAAACTTTTTTCGAAGGCGGGACAGGCTAACGGGCGTCATGCCGAGAAACGAGGCGATATGGTATTGGGGGATGCGCTCCAGGAAGTGAGGGTATTCTTTACAAAACCACTTGTAACGTTGTTCACCGTTATTGAGTAGCCGCTTGGCATCGCGTTTAGCATTGCGTACGAAGAGTTCATGCATAAAGGTGATTTCGAAACGTAATAACTCGGGATCATCATAACCATAGGAATGAAATTGATGGTAGTTCGCGACAACAAGGCTGGCGGGTTCGAGTGCTTGAATATAATAGGGGCAGGGTGTGCCATTTACGAAGCTTGATATGGGGCCCAGCATTTGACCTTCTTCATAAAAGCCTTCGTTTACTTCGTTGCCTTCTTGGTCGACATAGTAGAGCCTGAGAATGCCGTCAGAAATATAGAAAAACTCTTCGCAGGCATCCCCTGCTCGAATCCAATGATCACCTTCATCGAGTTCTTGAACATGGAAAAAATCTAGGAAACGGTCCCATTCCGCTAAGTTTGCTTTGAACTTCTTCTCAAGCATGTGTCGCATTTTGGCTATATGCTGGTTCACTTAGCTTCCTTTTCACTGGTCATTTGTTTTGAGCTGCTTATAGTAGTCTTTTTATCAAACGTGAACAAATAGCAGTTTGATGAATGTTTTTTAGAATTAGAAATAGCGAAGAAAATAAGGGGCGCGTTAGTCGCCCCTGATAGTTGAACTTACTATACTGAGGTTGAATGGCTTATACAGTCTCTTTAGAAAACACCTGTTTTAAGCCCTCAGCGGTTTGGCTAGCCAAGTCAGTAAGCTTTTCTGCATCGCCCTTAAACTGAGCTTGAACAGTCTCAGAAAATTCAGATTGTTGCTCTACAAAGGCGTTCAGTGAATCGCTATTTCTGATCTCTAATGCCGATTTTGCCTGGGCTATACCCATTTCAGCGTAGTTTGCAAAGGCTTGCGCTTGAATATCAACTAACTCACCTACGTTATTCAGTAGCAATCTATTCACTTCTTTTGCAGGCTCAACAAAGCGTTTCGCTTGTTCGCTTAATGAATCGATAAATTCGTTCATGTATGTCTCCTTGTTATTTACTAGTGGTGCATGTGCTGACCGCCGTTAATGGAAAGATTTGATCCAGTGATAAAACCAGACTGTTTGTCTGATAAGAAAGCAACAAGTCTCGCTATTTCTTTTGGATCACCCAGCCTGCCGACCGGAATTTGGGCGATAATTTGGTTTCTTATACTCTCTTCGACCGCCATCACCATTTCAGTTGCTATATAACCAGGGGAAATAGTGTTAACAGTAATGCCTTTGCTGGCTACTTCTTGCGCTAGTGACATGGTAATACCATGAATGCCAGCTTTGCTGGCAGCGTAATTCACTTGACCAAATTGGCCCTTTTCACCGTTGATAGAAGAGATATTAATAATTCGCCCGTATTGGCGTTTCAACATGAACTCGATGACATTCCGACAAGTATTGAAGGTTCCACTCAGGTTCACATCAATGACCTCTTGCCATTTTTGTGGTGACATTCGTTTTAAGCTGGTATCGCGAGTGATACCAGCGGTATTCACCAAAACTGCAATGGGGCCAATGCTTTCTTCAATATCAAGAATATTGCGGGTACAACTGTCAAAATCAGCAACCTCCAGTACACAGGTTTTAATGTCATAGCCTTGTGTTTTGAGTTGCGCTTGCCAGTTGTCGGCTTTTTCTTGGCTGCTGGATGCAGCAACAACGGTGTAGCCTTCATCATGTAGTGTTTGGCAGATCGCAGTACCTATTCCACCGGTTCCGCCCGTGACAAAAGCAACGTTTACATTAGACATATATGCCTCCTAATCGTGAGTTCAGATTCAAAAATCGGAAAACGAAAGAAAAGAGAGGTAACAGAGTTGAAACTCTACGGCATGTACCTGATTTTTGTCGTTCTTATAGTTTCTCATCATGAAGCTAGAGACTAGGGAAAGCTTTGATGTGAATCACATGGCGGATGGAAGGGTTGATTAATAGTAAAGATAATTGATGTAGATCAAAATATATACAAAGAGGGGTTTTGGGTTTGCAATAGTGGTACTGAGGTATTTACCACGTTCTCCATCGCTCAGTGATATCTTCGGAATACTCGTGGCCAGCGCTTTGTACAACTAGTTTAATCAGGGCGCAAATATCTTCTCGTTGGTCGGTCTCAATTAGCTGATGGTCGAGTTTGAAGTTCAGGTCATTTAGTTTTTTCACCAAAGACTCAATTTGGGTAGAAACCCAAGAAAAATCATTGTTTTGGTGATTGCTAGTCACATCATGGATAAATGCTGTAATTAGCTGGTCGCACTCCTCTACATGCTGCGCCAAGTATGCTGGCTCTTCATCATCTTCGATAAAGTCATACATCCAATGCAACAGGTAGTCCTTTTTTTCCTTGATTGTGCTGTTCATTTTAACTCTATACGTAGTATTAAGAAGAAGGCTTGGGTAAAAACTCAAGCATTGCCTCTGCGGAAACACTTGGAGCCTCAAGCATGGCAAGGTGGCCAATATCTTCGAGTACCAGCTGTTGGGCACCAGAGATTAATTTTGTATATTTGTCGATGTTTTTTACGTTAATAGCCCTGTCTTGTTCACCCCAAATAATTAGAGTAGGCGCAATGATACTGGTGAACTTTTGCTCCAGCCCCTTGCCCAAGTCACTACGAATATCTTTGAATATTTTCTGATTGATTTCCAGGCGACGAATGGACTTTTCTGCTTCGACCTTGGTGATAACGTCGGGTATGAAAGGCTTATCTTCCATTACAAAGTCCATAAGCTCGTTGAACTCATCAGTGTTTGACGCGATTAGGGGGTTGATACCTTGAGATAAAAGCTCATCCATTTTTGAGGGAATATCATGGATACCCGCAGGGCTAATTAGGGTTATCGATAGAACCTGCTCTGGGTAGGTTGCTGCGTAAAGTGATGAAATGGCGCCTCCCATAGAATTACCGACTAGATGGAAGCGTTTGAGATTCAAGGCACTTGCAAACTGTTTTACGAATGCGCTTTGCTCGACGATGGAGTAAGACTGACTCATGTCGATAGTGCTATCACCATGGCCCATTAAATCTAGAGCGATAAGGTGATACTTGTCAGCTAGCGGTTCAGAAAAACGTATCCAGTTTTCTTTATTGGCGCTAAAGCCGTGCAGCATGATGATTGTGCCGAGCTTATCTTGGCGAGAGTTTTCCAGATAAGCGTAAGGTTTGCCTTCAATCGAGATTTTTTTAGGTAGAAGGTTTGCTTTTGAGGCTTCAAACTCGATCGCTAAACGATAAAGGTCATCGCGATAGTAGTCGCTTGCGATATTGACTGAAACCAGAGAAAGGACAAAGACAAACAAAAAGACTTTAAGTTTACTCACGCGCGCTCCTTGTTTAACAAGCCGAAGCGCAGCCTGCGAGTTCTTTTAAGCCATTCATATCGATGATGTGTAAGTCTGTACGCTTAATTTCTAGCAAGCCTTCTTTTTGAAAACGCTTAAATAAACGGCTAACCGTTTCGGCGGCCATATTTAAGTGATTAGCAATATCGCGACGCGGCATCATGAGGTTAATTCGAGTATCGGAATAACCGCGTTGCTTGTAGCGAGAAGATAATGCGAGGATAAAACCGGCTAGTTTCTGGTCAGCAGAATGTTCCACAGTCATTGACTGTGAAGTATGTACTTCCTTACTCATTAAGCTAAATAATTGGCGCTGTAGGGAGGGAAGTTTCGCTGCAAGGCTTTCTAAATCGTTGTAGTTAATACCACAGACAGAGGAAGTGCCAAGAGAAATAGCTGTTGAAATATACTTCTGTGGGTAGATCGCATCCAAGCCGAAAAGTTCACCGGGCAGGTGGAAACCGACAATATGCTCATTACCGTTCGCATCAATAACCACGGTTTTGAACATGCCCGATTTAACGGCGTAGATCCTTTCAAAGTGTTGTTCTGACTGGTAGACGGTCTCGTTTTCTTTATAGGGGGACGAAGGCTCAATAATGTTTTCTAACGAAACCATATCATTTGAGTCTAACCCTACTGGCAAGCAAAGTTTTCCAAGAGAGCATTGTCCGCACTTTAAAAAGGACGGAGATGCCACAGAATTCGAGCTCGGCATACGTAAATCACCATAAAATTTTAATTATAGTGTCTTACTATACCGTGGTTGCTCAGTATTCTGTAGAGTTGTTTGATTAAAATATGCATCAAATTTCATAGCGATGTTCCGCAGAAAGATTCTTCCTTTGGGTGTCACCTTGAATCCTTGGTCACTTAATTCGATCAAACCATCGCTTGCGAGGTCATTCAAGCTACTGAGTTCACTGTTGAAATAACGGTGGAAAAAAATATCGTGACCGTCACCGAAGTCACTGTAATCAACGACACCGTCACACATAATTTGTTGGATTAGATCTGCACGGATGCGGTCATCGGTATTGAGATTAACGCCGCGTTTGATAGGTAAGTGTCCTTTATCAACGGCGGTTTTGTACTTGGATACTTCGGTGACATTCTGGCTATAGCCATCATTGACCCGGCTGATAGCACTGACACCAATACCAATTACATCGCATTCTGCATGTGTAGAATAGCCTTGGAAGTTACGCTGCAAACCACCTGTATCAAGGGCTTTAGCCAAGCTGTCAGTAGGTAGTGCAAAGTGATCCATACCGATATAGATATAGCCCGCTTCAGTTAAGCGTTGGATACTATCGGTGAATATTTCAAGTTTTTCTGCTGTTCCTGGAAGGTCGCCTGAGTGAATCAGCCTTTGCGCCGGAATGCGTTGAGGCATATGTGCGTAATTATAGAGTGCGATTCGATCCGGTTTAATACGAATGACTTCATCAAGCGTATTCGAAAAACTTGCGCGAGACTGTTTTGGCAGGCCGTAAATAATATCAATAGATACTGAATCAACTTTGTTATCGCGAGCTGACTGGATAACCGCTTCAACCTGCTCTTTACTTTGCTCACGGTTGATAGCTTTCTGCACTTCAGGGTCAAAGTCCTGAACGCCGATACTGATTCTGTTAAAGCCCATGGTCACTAATTCGGTCATTTCTTCTGGTGTGACTGTACGTGGGTCAACTTCAATGCCAATTTCTAATGAGTCAGGAAGACCTAGGTGGAAGGATTGTGCCAGCACTTCCATGACTTCACGTAATTGCTGAGGGCTTAAAAATGTGGGAGTGCCACCACCAAAATGAATCTGTTGCAGTAAACGGTCGTCAGCATAGTACTTGCCGTGCATTTCGATTTCCCGATATAGATAATCGAGGTAGTCAGTGGCTAGCTGCTGCTTGTGCGTCACAATCTTGTTGCAGCCACAGTAGTAACAAAGTGACTTACAAAATGGAATGTGGATATAAACAGAAAGAGGCTTGGGAACAGGCAACTGGTTACTTGCCTGAGCATGAGTACGATAGTCAGCTTCAGTAAAGTTATCATTGAACTGAAGTGCAGTTGGATAAGATGTGTATCTTGGCCCGTAAACGTCGTATTTGTTTAGTAAGGGCGCCAAGTCTTCGGTCACCTCAAGCGGTTTCATCTATCCATTCCTCCTGCATTGTTAGGGGATCAGTTTATGCGCACTAGGCGTAAGCTGCCTTGACGTGCGTCAAGGGAAATGACTGGTACAAAAAATACTCGAAAAAGGTGCATCTTCAGGTGCAGAACGAAGAAAGGTGGAGCTTAGTCTTGAGAGAAGCGTGCTTGGTGAAATTTAAGTTGAGCAGTATGGCCGCCATCGGGAAAGTGATGATAAGCGAGTCGGCTTACATTGGCATAAGGTACATCAATATTCCAAAGCCTGTCACTAGGCATACCTAGTACGTGGGTTAATATAGCTCGGATAACGCCCCCATGGCATACAAGTAAAGTATGCTCAGTTTGATATTCGAGCACTAAGGCTTCCCAAGCTGTATGAATACGCTGAATGAAATCAGACATTCGCTCGGAGCCTTGGGGAGCGTGATTATCGGGGTCTTCCCAGTAGTTTCTTAATGCCTTTGGGTCGTGTTTCATCAGTTCTTTGACGCTCTTTCCTTCCCATTCACCAAAGGAAATTTCACGAAACATCGGGTTTATGTCGACGCAGAGGCTTAGGTCTTCCCCTAGCTTATTGGCAAAGGCCTGACAGCGACTTAATGGTGAAGTCACTATCCGGGTCCAGGGTTTATGACCCCCTACACTGTCGTGCATTTGCTGCCAGCCCAAGTCTGATAAGGGGTCGTCTTGTGAACCTCGTAGTAGTTGTCCACCAACGGGTTCGCCATGTCTGATTAGGTCGAAAGTGCTTGCTTTCATAACTAAGCCTTGAGTCGCTCGAGTAGCATTTCATATTGCTGTTGTTTAGCAGCAGTATGCCTTATTTTGAACTCCTGAATAAGCAAGAGGCAAGCATCTTGTGTAATATGTTGGTTGCCAGCAAGTTCGAGAAACAAGAAGGCTTGCTCAGCTTTAGGCAGGTCTCCATGTTTAATAAAAAGCATCATCATCTTATGATAGTGCTCGGGCTGTAAGCATTCTTGAGCCCTTTTTTTACTAGCAGCATTTTTTTGAATGTCGGAAAATAATCGACAAATTCTTTCGTAGTCTGATTTACGGACACACAGTTCAATAAGGTTCTGTGCATGCTTCCAATAGCTCGAGTCTTCAGTATGCAATTTTGCCAAGTTGTAACGCTGCTCCAATATTGCTCGTGATTCGGGATATTTAGCACCCAGTGATCGCAATAACTGGCGTGCAGTATTGAACTCGAAGCGCGATAGGAATTCCATTGCTTTTGAAAGCTCTGCTCTGTACTCCCAATCAACGGAGGCAGTTATTCTTGGCTTGTTTTTTGGGGTTTCTTTCGCTGCAACTTTCATGCTTAAGCTCATGAAAATGCCTGTTGAGAGTGCCGGAAGCAGCATGCTTGCAAGAAGATATATGCTAGGCCTAGGTTGGTCGAGCGTATGTAAAACGGTATAGGTGATTAAGCTTAGAGTAAGCATTAGTAACATGAATAAGGCCGATTTTGAGGGTTGCAAGGACTCTCTTTTGGCTTGGAAATTCTTTAGTTTGTCTAACACTAGCGGGCTTGCCAGGCCATAGATAGCACCAAGAGGCCCAACTAAGACGGCATTGCTTTTGGTTGTGAATAATAGATAGGTGAGTGAAGAAATAAACATCGAAAACAGAAAATAGCAGTACAGCTTAAAGGCGCCAAAGCGCTTTTCAAAGTAGAAGGATAAAACTGAAAAACATAGAAATACTAAAATAAACAATGGATGAGAGGGGTGTGCGAAAACATGAGTGAGGATCTGTCTGATGCTGAAGTCTTGAGCAGAAAGGCCAAGTAAGTTTGTACTGGTGGCGCGATACATTTGCTCAATTATAAGCCGCTCCTCATGCCATGTTTCCAGTATGGCTTTCTCAAGAAACATGCTGCCATTCTGCTTGATATAGGAGGAAAAAGCTGAATCTTCCAAGATAGCTTTGATCGTAGGAAGCGACTCACCATCTTCAAAATCAGCTTTTAAGCTATCAATCTTTTGGGCTGAACCCAGGCCTTCTATGTTTAGCCTACGATCAAGGTAATCAAAAAAAATGGGGGCTTCGATTGCTAATAAATCTTGTTGGTAATGTTTGTTTATAGATAGCCACTGTTGTTCATCATGCTTATGCCCGTATAAGACGCTAATCAACAATGTGAGCGACAGAAGCAAGGTAAGAAAAGGAGTTTTCTTGATAGACATGGAGTATTTTGTTTTCACCCATCTTTAATAAGCATTGCACGATTAGACGGCAGCTTAATGCTCTTATACCGATACGAAGCCTATTTATAACAGAAAGCAGGGTGATTTGCCTCCTGGTATTTGACGGCTTAAGCCTCTACTTCCATAGAGGCTGACTTGCTTCGAGTTGTGCTTCTTGTCGGGACACGCCAATATCTCTTAATTGAGCATCACTCAGTTGAAGCAGCTTTTTACGTTGTCGGTGTATCTCCAGTCGCCATGCTAGCGAGTGTAATTGCTTGGCAAATCGTAGACATAGATTGGTGAGGCCTTTTAATGAGCCTGAGTAATTGTGAAGACCTTGTGGCGAAGGGAGTATTTCATGTCTCATCGTATCTTTCCTCGCAATACTAATAATGATAGGGCTTGAAGATGAATACTATACGGAGGTTGTCTGATACGTAACAGATTTAGAATTTAACTAAATTAGCCATAACAGATGTAGTATGAATGAACTGTTAAGTATAATATTTGAACAACTGTTATGGTTCTGGGAGCACAACAATGAAACAGCCTATTTATAAATTGTTAGCAAATGACCTTGCTGAGCAGATTCGGCAAAGTACTTTTGCTAGGGGGGATAAGCTTCCTTCTGTTCGGGAATTAGCGAAACAGCGCTCGGTCAGTGTGTCGACTGTTTTAATGAGCTACGGTTTACTAGAGGACTGGGGGCTGATTGAGGTGAGGCCAAAGTCTGGCTATTATGTTAAAGCCATTGCGCTCAGTGCGCCGGTAGAACATTTATCTAAAGACCATATCCACAACTCTGTCTCTGATTGCGGCCCGGATGAAGTCACCACTTCAGAATTGATCATGGACGTCCTGGCCAGTTCGGCAGAACCAAACAATGTCAGCTTCGGTGCAGCGGTCCCGGCAAGTGACTTCCCTATTATTGAACAACTAAAAAAATCATTTGCAAACCTTGTGCGGACTGAGAAGTTTCTCGGCATTGGCTATGACTCAGGAAAAGGCTGTCCTCAACTAAGGAAGCAGCTCGCCAGACGTGCTTCTGATGCGGGCATGTTAGTGTCACCTGATGAAATTATTATTACTGCTGGCTGCCAAGGGGCCATTGTATTGTGTTTACGCTCTCTGTGTGAAAAAGGTGATGTGGTTGCGGTAGAGTCGCCAGGCTATTATGGCTTGTTACAGTTAATCGAATCTTTGGGGCTAAAAGCGCTTGAAATTCCTTCAGATCCGGTAAGGGGAATGAGCATCGACGCGCTTCAGTTGGCAGTCGAGCAGTGGCCCGTAAAAGTTGTGTTATCAGTTCCTAGCTATAGCAACCCCATGGGAGCCTTGATGCCAGAAACTGCGAAGCTCAAGTTGGCGAAGCTCTTAGAAAAATATGATTTACCGATGATTGAAGACGATATTTACGGAGAGCTGTCATACAGTGATGCTAGGCCAAAAGCTGTTAAATCTTATGATAAGGATGGCCGAATTCTGCTGTGCTCTTCAGTTTCGAAGGTGCTTGACCCTCAGCTATGTGTCGGCTGGGTGATGCCAGGGCGATATCGGGAAAAAATTGAGTACCAACGTTTTTTAAGCAACTCCAGTCACTTTGCTTTACCCCAACTGGCGGTTGCCGATATTTTGTCTAGAGGGCGCTTTGACCGTCACTTGAGGCATGCTCGTGAAGTTTACAGCCAGAGGCGCGATAGGTTGCTAGATTTAATTGCGCTACACTTTCCCAAAGAAACACGCATCACTAAGCCGCAAGGAGGTTTTGTTGCATGGATACAGTTGCCTGATGGTGTAGATAGCACAGAGTTCTACCATTTGGCTAAGGCCGAGGGCGTCATTGTTGCGCCAGGAGAAATCTTTTCAACCGATTCGAGTAAGTACCATAACTATATTCGGTTAAGTTATGCACATGAATGGACCAGAGAGCGAGAGCAAGCTGTTGTGATTTTGGGGAATATACTAAAAGCTGAACTAAGCAGATTCACATAACACTTGCTCAGCTTTTAAGTGGAGAGCTTAACGTTTTTTAGGTGTCCAGGCCCAAACCATTTCCATAAGAATGGGTTCTTTGCCTTCAGCGTCTGTCACACTGACTTTTACAGTGGTTTCACCTTTTTCGAGTTTTTGGATATCAGCAATTTGCTTTTTGCTTAGCGTTGCAACGGCTTTCATGTCGCCCTTGGCGCGTTTTACATAGTCAGCTTTGATTGTTTTGATCACAGGGACAGCGCTATCAGGTACGTTCATACCAATCAAATATCCGGTAGCAGACTCTGCGATCAGAATACTGGCGACAGCATGCACTGAACCAATATGATTTTGCACACTCTTTTTATTTTTTAGTGTAATCACTGCTCGTTCGCAGCTGAGCTCTTCAATTGTAATTCCAGCAGTGCCGGTAAACTTCACCATCTTTCCAAAAAAAGTAGACAGCGCTGTTGAGCGAAGGAAAGATGGCAAGGAATTAATGTTACTGACAATTTTATTTAGCTTATTTTTCTTGGCCAAGATGTGGTCTCCAAAAATTAGTGAAAACAGAAAATTAGATCTTATTGATAAAGTAGATACTTATCAAAACTGTGAGATTATACACATAAATGGAAAAGTGGTTTTACCTATAGAGCTACCGATCTGTATTTAAGCGAGTTATAATCGCGCCAAATTAACAGGAGTAAGTTATGAGCGATTTAAAGCAACAATTTGAAGATACCGTAAACTTTGTTCAAAACTCGGAAGGTGACGTTCAGCTTTCAAACGAGCAGAAGTTGCAGATGTATGCTTTGTATAAGCAAGCAACTGAAGGTGACGTTTCAGGTAAAAAGCCAGGTATGATGGACTTCGTTGCACGTGCAAAATATGTTGCATGGGAAGAGTTGAAAGGAACGACTTCTGATGCGGCAATGCAAAAATACATTAATGAAGTTGAAACATTAAAGGCGTAAATTACAGCGTCTCTAACCAGTCTGTGTCTCAGGCTGGTTAATAGCAGTGTCCACGATAAAAAAGATAATAATTATAAGAGATCAACACAAGGAAAGTGAAGAAGCATATAGGTCTCTATAAGCAGTAAAAGGAATCAATATGAGTACAGCAGTTGCATTGGACGAATGTCAACCGGGGTTGTCAGTAGACTTGGCTGAAGCGGTAAAGCACCAACATTTGAGTGCCAGAACCATTCATACTTACCAGCACTGGATTACGCAGTATTTAGCTTATTATGATTTGCGGAGCCCGCGTTATTTAAGTGAATCTAATGTGAAAGAGTTTTTACGCTATTTGGTAAAAAATATGTCTCTTTCCCGCGCGCGCTTGAATCAAGCTCGAGAAGCACTATTATTCTTATATGAAAAGGTTTTAAAGAAGCCTTTGAAAAGGACGGAGATAGTTCCCAAGGATAGTTAATTTTCATTATCAGGCGGAGGAAGCAATGTTTAGATTCATCTACGCTTTTTTCGCCTTTTTAGTATCTAGTGTCTCATTATCCTTGCATGCCAAGGACCCTTCCACAGTACAATCAGATGCTCCTCAGCCATTTGAGATTGGCATTAGCATGTCAATTCCTCCTTGGGTGATTAAAGAAACTGACTCAGGCATCGAGTTAGATATATTGCGAGCGAGCCTCGATCCTGAGCGTTATGATATACGTCCGGTTTATGTGCCATTTGAGCGAGCATATAAGTTGTTTGATGATGCGCAGTTAGATGCCGTGATGAATGCAAAGGCCAATGTTGTTAAGAGTGGTTATTTGTCCCAAGCCGTGGTGACATTTCAAAACTACGCAATAAGTCTGGCATCCAAGAACTACCCTGAAGATATATCTATGTCTTTTCTTCAAGATAAAACGGTTGTAGGTTTTCAAAAAGCGAAAGACTTTCTGGGTAAAGAATATGCTGTGATGGCACGCACAAACCGGCATTATCAAGAAGTTCCAAAACAAGATTTTCAGATAAATCTACTCTTTATCAGAGAGCTTGATTTTATCGTGATGGATAAGAGTATTTTTGGATATTATTGGTATAAGGCAAATCAGGGAGATCGCTACTCTCGCTTGGCAAAGCAGCGCTTTAGTCAAAAGGTCAGATTTCACCCCTTATTTAAACCAAGTCATTACCCGTTTTTATTCCGAGATAAGCTGGTCAGAGATGACTTTGATCGTGGTTTGTCAGAAATTAAATCAAGTGGTCGCTATCAAGAAATCCTGGATAAATACGACCACTTAAGTAATTTGTATCAGCACTGATGTAAACGAAGAAAGCAGAAAGCAGAAAGCTTATGAGGCGATGACCACCTCGCCTTGCTCAAACTTCAGGTAGAAGCAACTTCTACGATGAGTGTGACAAGCTGCTTCATCTTGTGTGACCAGGGCTAGTAGTACATCACCGTCGCAATCCGTTCTCATCGATACCAGGCTTTGCCAGTGGCCAGAGCTTTCTCCTTTGCGCCATAAAGACTTTCGCGAACGGGACCAATAGCACATCTTGGAGGTTTCGAGAGTTTCTTTTAATGACTCGCGATTCATCCAGGCAAACATTAGCACCTCTCTCGTCTCATGGTCCTGGGCTATTACGGGTATTAAACCCTCTTCAGAGAAGTTTAGTTCGTTTAATACTTTATCTAAGGGATAGGAGGTGCCTTCAGCATCGTTTTCGATCGATTTAAACCAGGACTTCATATTTAAATTACCTATATTTACGAGTTATGCGCTGAGATGTTTGGGTTTGGCAAGTCGAGATAAAAGGCTACCATTAAGTCCTAATGAAAACGACAAGACGTAGAGCATACCAAGTGTCAGTATGATCGCCGGCCCGGTTGGCCAGCCAGCATGGTATGACAAGAGTAAGCCGATATAACAACAGAGAATTGCAAAACAAGAGGACGCCAAAAGCATCATATCGAGGCTCTTGACCCAATACCTTGCAGAGGCTGCAGGCAAAATCATCATACCCACAGACATTAAGGTACCAAGGGCGTTAAAGCCGGCAACAAGGTTTAGAACAACTAGCACCAGGAAGGCAAAGTGAGCAATTGGACTTAGTCGACTGACTGATTGCAGGAAAAGCCTGTCCATACACTCAAGAACCAACGGTCTGAACAGCAGAGCAAGTGTAATTAAGGTAATTGTAGAAACCCCGGCAAGCAAATATAAAGCTTCGTTGTTCAAAGCCAGCGCGGAACCGAAAAGTACGTGTAGTAAATCAACCTGACTACCGTTAATTGAAATAATCAGGACGCCTGCTGCCAGAGAAATAAGATAAAAGGCAGCCATGCTGGCATCTTCAGCGACATCGGTCATACGAGAGACGAAACCGGAAAATAGCGCAACAAGGCAGCCTGCGATAATCCCGCCGATGGTCATTGCCTGAATAGATAAGCCGGCCAGAAAAAAGCCTGCCGCTGCACCGGGCAATATTGCGTGTGCCATGGCGTCGCCAGTTAAACTCATGCGTCTTAACATCAGAAAAACGCCAATAGGCGCTGCGCTAATCGCAATCGCAAGGCAGCCAACGATAGCGCGTTGCATAAATGAGAAGTCTAAAATTGGCGCAATAAAAAGATCGAACATCTGTTAGTGAGCCCCGCAATACACGGCGTTTTCATCAAAGGCTTCGTTGAGTTGTCGTGCTCGTTGCCAGTTTTGCTCAGTCAATACGCCGGCAGTTGGCCCAAAAGCGATGGGCTCTCGCGATAACAAAAGGCAATGTGGGAAGTGAGACTTTACTTGCTCAAGGTCATGGAGTACTGCAACAATCGTTTTACCCTGTTCATGCCAGTGTTGAATCAAGTGTAGTAGGTCATGTGTTGTTCGGCTGTCTACGCCGGTAAAAGGCTCATCTAATAATATTAGGTTGGCTTCTTGAACGAGCAAGCGTGCGAACAAAACGCGCTGCATTTGCCCTCCTGAAAGAGATCCGATCAAGCGTTTTTCAAACCCTGATAAACCCAGTTGCTGCAGCGCTTGTGCGACTTGCTTTTTATGCTTGCTACGTAATCGCCCGAAAGCACCCATATGTTTCCAGGCGCCAAGAGCGACCATTTCCTGAACTGTAATAGGGAAGCTTCTATCGACCATGTTTTGTTGAGGAAGATAAGCAATATCATCTTTCTCGACGGGTCCAAATTGAATATCACCTTCTAAGGGAGCAAGTTGCCCCATAATACCTTTAAGCAGTGTCGATTTACCTGCACCGTTAGGCCCAACAAGGGCAACAAGCATGCCTTTATCAATGCTGGCAGAAAGGTGGTGAACAGCGGGGTGCGCTTCGTAGCCGAGCGTTAGATTTCGGAAAGATAAAATCATTATCTACCTGGTGACACTGTAGACACAATAAATTAGTACTGCACTTAGCGAGGCCGCGAGGGCAAGGCGTTGAACAAGGCCAATTTCCAGTAAGCTTCGACGTGACATAATCAGCCTGTTATTAAAGTAGAACACAATCCGTGAATCCTATGTGATAGCATGCTAAATTGCAATCTGGCTGGCCTTGAAGCGTTAAATTATTGGGGCTGAGCGCGACGATTATTCCCAAATAACAATTACAAAACGTATCTGTCATTATGGAAGTGAACTCATACTTCGAGCTACTCAAGTTGGCAAGCATTCCCTTAATTGCGGGAATTGTTGGATTCATCACCAACTGGTTAGCCATTAAGCTTACTTTTTATCCGATCAAATTCTGGGGCATTCGGCCCATTTTTGGCTGGCAGGGAATTATTCCCTCAAAGGCTAGGAAGATGGCGGAAATCAGTGTTGATTCAACCTTGTCCAGAATTGGCTCAGTCTCTGATATTGTTGAGCAAATGAGCCCTGCTCTAATTGGCGAGCATATTCTCGAGTCACTTGCTCCTCGCACTGAAGAACTAGTTGATGAAATTATGCTTAAGCGCCATCGAACGCTTTGGCAAAATCTACCAAGACCCGTTAAAGAGCTGGTTTATGAGAGGGTAAAGAGTCAACTGCCGAGAATTATGCAGAATCTTGTCGAGGATATCGGGCCAAAGATAGAGTCATTGTTTGATCTTAAGCTGATGGTTATCGAGAAGCTGGAAGATGATAAAACGCTGCTGAATAAAATCTTTCTCGAATGCGGGGCTCAGGAGTTTCGCTTTATTATAAAAAGCGGCCTCTGGTTTGGCTTTTTGTTTGGGCTTCCCCAGTTAATACTTTGGTACTTCTTACCCTACCCGTGGATCTTGCCAGTATGCGGATTTTTGGTGGGGTGGGCGACTAACTGGGTGGCGTTGAATATGATTTTCCGGCCTGTTAAGCCCTTTAAGTTTTTAGGCCTGACAATACACGGTTTATTTTTAAAGCGGCAAGACTCTGTATCAGAGTCTTTTTGTAAAATCATTACTGAAGAAATCCTGACAGTTGATCAAATCGCCCAAGCCATGCTGAAAGGGCCGGAAGCAAAGCGTACAAGGGCTATTATTCAAAGACATTTTGAAAACATGGTAGATGATACGGTTGGTTTGATTAAGCCTTTTACTCAAGCCGCTATGGGGCCGAAAGGCTTTGCTGAACTCAAAGAAGATGCCGGATTGAAGGCAGTAGATTTGTCAAAAACTACGCTGCGTGACCCTTTGTTTAACCAGGAGAGGGCCAAGGTTGTACAGGATATCATGGCGCAACGAATGAAGGAGCTCCCTTCTGAAGAATTTCAGGATCTACTAAGGCCTTGTTTTCAGGAAGATGAGATAAAACTGATCATTATCGGTGGTATTCTTGGTGCCATGGCTGGCTTGGCTCAGCTTGCTTATATATTTGGTCAGAGTCTTTAAGTGACTATTTCCTCTGTTTCGGTAAAATAGCCGTCAAGTATTACCTAATCCAAGTTTTTTATAGTTTACGCAGTTAATGAATTATTCTTCGCTACAGTCTCTTTTTTACCAACTCAAGAACAATCGGGCTTTTGAGCTCTTTGTTATTTTTATCATTATTATTTCCGCCTTGGAAATTGGCGCAAAAACCTACGATTTGCCTGTGCAGGCCATAGCATTCACCAAAATGCTGGATCTGTTTATCACCCTGTTCTTTCTGGTTGAAATCGTTATTCGTTTTGTTGCTGAGCCAAATAAGCGGCACTTCTTTAAAAGCGGTTGGAACGTATTTGATACGCTGGTGGTGGTAATAAGTCTGATACCAATTGACGACTCTGAAATGGCATTGTTGGCTCGTTTGGTCAGAGTGTTCAGAGTTTTGAGGATGATATCGGTGATTCCTGAGTTGCGCATCTTGATTAACTCTTTAATCAAGGCCTTGCCACAGCTGGGCTATGTCATGCTTTTGATGTTTATCATCTTTTATATCTATGCTGCTGTCGGAAGCTTTTTATTCCAAACAATTAATCCTGACTTATGGGGAAATATTGCTATTTCCATGCTGACCTTGTTTAGGGTGATGACCTTTGAAGATTGGACTGATGTTCAATATGAAACGATGGAGGTGTACCCCTTCAGCTGGATATACTACTTATCGTTTATCTTTTTTACAGCCTTTGCATTTCTCAATATGGTAATTGGTATTGTCGTTAATGTGATGGAAGAAGAGCATGCTAAAGCGCGGCAAGAAAGTAAAAAGGATGAGCCAACTATTAGTGACCTTCAAGCTGAAATCTTAAGCATGAAACAGATGATTGTGGATCTTAAGAAAAACTAGAATAGCTGTGAATTTAGAACTAGACTTAATGACTATCGGTCACCTAGCTGGCTGATTGAATTAATTCGTAATTGAAGTTTGTGAGAGTGTAATGTCGGAAGGAAGTGAAGGCTTAAGTCGAAAGCAGGTTGAGTTTGCTAAGAGGGAGCAGGAAATTCTCAAAGCGGCGATCAGTTTGTTTGAGAACCCACATTGGGAAACTGTGACCGTTGAGCAGATTTCCAAAAAAGCAGAGATAGGCAAAGGGACCGTTTATAAGCATTTTACCTGTAAAGAAGAGATTTACGCTCAGATTTCAATCTCGTTTTTGCGTCGTATGCTGGCCTCTTACGAAGCGCTACCACCACATTCAGAAGCAATAGATATCATTCGTGAAATTATTCGCGCTTCCTTTGCGCAATTTCTTGATAATCCGGCTGAAGCGCGGGTTTCGTTTTATTGTAAGCGTGTCGACTTTAGAGAACGCCTCACCCCGGAATTACGGGCCGAGTTTGACCAATTAGACGATTTATTTGCCTCCTACATTGGCTCAATACTGGAGCCAGGTATTAAGAGTGGGATGTTTCCTGATATGCCCATTGAGCACTTAATGATGGGCTTAGAAGCGACCTTTGATGGCGCGATTAGTACAATTTGGAATGGCGGTTTGCATTGCCAAGAAGATACAGATTTAGAGACTTATATCAATATTATTAGTGAGTATATGGTGGCGGGCTTAGTTGGTCTGGTAAAAGCTTAGCGACTGAATTGACGTAGAGGGGAAAATAGAATGGGTATCGCAATCCGTGCGATACCCTAGAATAGGCGCTTCCTTTACTGTTCCATCAGTTAATTGTATCCATTGAACATCCGTGAACAAATCCTTGTTTTGCCACTGTCCTTAGTTATTCAGCCGCTCCTGCAGCACAATTGTCCCTTGCCTTATCGTTCCTTGATCTACAACTGCCCTGTGTAGTTATCTGAATCCTTCAGATTGGCTCCTGCCTTCCCTAACAAGTCCGTTTGATGTTGCTTCCGTTTGATGAGTATATTACGGAAACCACATGTAGGAAAAAATAGGATAAAACCTAAAGCCATGTAGGAGATATCCTACATGGCTCTGCTGAGGACAGACAAGAATTTGGCCAGGATGTAGCCGGTCTAAACTAATTCGAACTGAATTTGTTTACGAGACCAGTCGATTTGCTTGAGTTTTACTTGTACTGCTTGGTCGAGTTGGAAGGACTGCTCTTTGTTGGTGATGCAAAGCAGGTCTTGGTTAAAGCTATACTTCCCTTCCATCTCCTTGGTTGAGACAAATCCTTCAATACCTGTTTCTGCTAGACGAACTTGAAAACCAGAAGAAAAGACACGATGAATCGTAGCATTTAAGGTTTGTTTGTTCTTAGCTAAATACTGGCACTTCAGCCATTGCTCAACATCATAGACGGCACTTTTGGCTTTACTCGAATTCTCACTTAATGCTTCTATTTGAGCTTCGTTAATGTAGCTTTCATTGTTGGCTGCAATCGCATCGAGTTGGCGGTGTACTAAAAAGTCACTGGCTTTTCTAAGGGGGGAGGTGAAGTTGCAATACTGCTGCAATCCCATGCCGAAGTGAGGCGCAGGTTCTAGGCTTAGCTGGCTTTTCTCTAACTGGCGAGAAATAAGTAGTTGGTAGCGAGTTAACTCATCATTACTGGAAAGCTGTTTTGATAGTTCAACAAAGCTGTCTAAAGACGCTAAAGAATCTTCTTTGTACTCAGGAATGTTTTCTTGCAGTACTTTATCCAAGCTTTCCAAGCGATCGGCACGTATGCCTTTATGGCTAATGTAGATACCGGGAAGTTTGCTTTTGGAAATGAGTTCTGCGATGCAACAGTTTGCAGCGACCATCGCTTCTTCAACTATACGGTGAGCGCTGGAGAATACTTTCTGTTTGATCTCTGCAATCTTTCCCTGGTCATTCAGCTCGAGGTAGAACTCTTGACGGTCTTTTTGAATCAGGTTGTGCTTGTTGCGGAATTCTGATCGTTTATCGGCAATAGTCTTAAGATGCTTCAGGCTTTCCTGAATATCGCTGCTGCACTCGTCTAGCGCTTCGCCTTGGTCAATAAAGCTGCCAACGACTTCGTAACTAAGCTTTTTATGAGATTGAATAAGCGCTTGTTCTAGCTCGTAGCTTTCGATATCTCCAGTCTCACTTACAGTCGCTTTTACTACTTTGGCCAGACGCGGTTTACCTTCTACCAAAGAGCAGATATCACTGCCCAGCTTTTCTGGAAGCATCGCGATAGTCTGACCGGGGAAGTAGACTGAACTTGCGCGTTTTATCAGACTTTTCTCGATGGCTGAGCCGGCATCAATCATGGCGCAGGGGTCGGCAATCGCAATATATATATACCAACCTTGCTCAGCTTTTTCTGCATACAAGGCATCGTCTATATCTTTCGTAGAAGACGAGTCAATGGTAACAAAGGGAAGTTCACAATAGTTTTTACGCCCTTCGCTTAAACCTGCTATCTGTTCTTCTGAAATCGCATCTGCTTGTTCTTGCTCGACTTTGCTCCAGCTTGTTTCCAGGCGGTGCTTCTTGCTGGCATACAATGATTCGATACCGATATCTTGGTCGGTACCAATTAGCTCGACAATGCTTGCTTGTGCTTTCCCTGACTTAAAAGGATGTTGAGTAACCTTGCAGACAACCAGGTCTTTCGCTTTGGCTTTTTTGCGCTTTTGAGGAGGAATAAAAAACCACCGACACATGCCTTGGATATCGGGCTCAACAAAAGCAGCTTTACCCTTCTCTATGTATTTGCCACAAAAGAACTGGGTGTTGCTTTCAATTAGCCTTTCTAATTTAGCGACCTTTTTGTTCTTTGCATCTTTTATGACTTCAACTTCTACTCTATCACCAGGGAGTACGCGCTCCATTTCATCGGGTGGAAGATAAACGTCTCGGTTGGTATCAAGTGTCACAAAACCAAATTTGTAAGCAGAACCTTTAACTGTCCCAATGCAGAGATTGCGACTAGCTTTGATATCTTGCTTGAGTTGCTTGAGTTGATTAAGTGAGTCGAGTTTTAGCATTGATCATACCTGTTGGTGGCAAGAGTGCTGTGTATCGATCCTAGACACACAGCGACATGTTCTTAAGAGTTGGTTGCGAGCGTTAGGAATTCACTACGTGTTGCCTGAGACTGTCTGAAAGCGCCCAGCATAACGGAAGTGTTCATGACTGAATTTTGTTTTTCAACGCCGCGCATCATCATACACATATGTTTTGACTCAATGATGACAGCCACACCTTTTGCGCCAGTCACTTGCTGGATTGTTTCAGCCACTTGACGAGTGAGGTTTTCCTGAATCTGGAAGCGTCGCGCATACATGTCGACAATACGAGCAAATTTAGACAGACCCAAAACCTTGCCGTTTGGCAAATAAGCGATATGGCACTTGCCAATAAAAGGCAGTAGGTGGTGTTCGCAAAGAGAGTATAGCTCTATGTCTTTTACAATAACCATTTGGTCATTGTCAGACTCGAACACCGCGTTATTTACTATATCATCAAGGCTTTGTTGATATCCCTGAGTGAGAAATTGCATAGCCTTGGCTGCACGAGTCGGTGTATCTAATAAGCCTTCGCGAGAGCTGTCTTCACCAAGACTTTCAATAATGGCTTTATAATTTTGTGATAAGGCGTCAAGCATAAGAAATACCGAAGATGTGGGAAATGCCGGATTTTACATGCTTGGAATAGCTGGGGAAAGCCTTTTCCCACTTGGTCAACCTAATTTGCAGATAGCGTTTAGCAGAAAGTAAGAGACAATTAGTACCGATCAATTGCGAATCGAATATTATCTGCTTCCGCTTTAAGAACTTGGTACATAAATGTATTGGTGCCAGCCTTTGCTTTTTCAGCTTGCAGGCACTTGTTTTGGTAGAGTTTCTCTAAGGTGGCGAGATCGCATTGCATTGTGGGGCAAGTACTTTGGCTCATTTTACTACCTCCATTCAGGTTACCCTGAATTATCAGACCTGAGCTTGATTGTTTGGTAAATAATAGTTAAGCATTTACTCTGCCAAGTATTTTGAACATGTCTGAGAGGGAAAATAAAGTAAATAAAAACAAAAGGATAACATGGGAAAAAAATTTAATTTTGAAAGCGGCCAACTTGAATATAAAACTAAAGCTGGCCGCTTGTAAAGAAAGCTGACGAAAGTCTGTCGTTTATAGCGACCTAGCGCTGTAAGTCATTTAGTTGATCGATCAGTGCCTGGAATTGCTCATCGAGACTGCCAGAGCTAGCGTTGATTGATGCGCCTTCAATCGCACCTTGCAGTGCGTTCTTAATTTGTTCTGTTTGATCAGCTTGAGTGCTTAGGCTGGAAGTAAGGGTGTTAACTACGTCAGCACTATTGCTAGCAACTTCTTCCAAACCACCTAGATTACTCATGGTTTCATTAGCAATTGTTACGCTGCTACTCACGACTTCAGCAACTTCTTGCTGCTTCGAGATAACCGAGTTCGATATTTCGGTGATCTTGGTGATCTCACCCTGGATTTCTTCTGCTGACTCATTTGAGGTGTTTGCAAGCTGTCGTACTTCATCGGCAACAACCGCAAAGCCTCGACCGTGTTCGCCAGCTCGCGCTGCTTCGATCGCAGCGTTGAGTGCTAGCAAGTTAGTTTGGTCGGCAATGGCTTTGATCGACTCAAGTAATTTACTAATCGTTTTATTACTTTCATCCAAGCTTTCCAGCAAAGATGTAAATTCAGAGATGTATCGAGATGAGGTTTCCAGGTTATCTGCAAGCTGTCTCATGTCGGCGCTACATTGTTTGGATGTATCAGATGCCTGGTTGGTCGCGTCACTGGCTTGTTGTGCAGAAGAGTGTATCGCCAGACCTTCGCCTACGAGAGACTCCATGCCTTGGCAACTGCCTTCAATACCGCTTGCAAAGTCTGAGCCGCCTTGTAGCTTCTCGTTAACGCTAGCTGCGAGCTCTTGAATCTGGGAGGCAGGGTCTTGACTAAAAAACTGATCAAGCAGTGCCGCTTTTTGCTCTAATGACTGTAGCTCGACTTTGTCGATCGCAACTTCATTTACTTTCAATGCATTCTTATTTAATCCAAACATAACCTTACCTGAATATACTTGTTGCGTTATCTGAAGATGCCTTTTTATTCAAAAGTATCGGCATTCCAAAAATTATTGTTTGTTACTTATCTGGTCGAGTTAGTTACCTGCTCATTGTTTTATTAGAGCTGGTAATCACTGGTTTCATCAAACATAGTTTTAACGGGTGTTAAAACCTAAAGTTTCGGCACTGGGATAAATGACGTTTTGCTTGTTCTTGCCATGTTCATCAGTGCAACCATATCAATGCTATTATCGGCATTGAATGAAAAAACCTGAGCCAGTTTCGTGCTTACGTTTTATTTATTTTAGCTACTAATTCTTAAATTGCTTGGGAATTGGTAAAAAAGTTAAGGAATAAGCTTAATTGATCACCGAGTTAGTTGACTGAGCCAACTTTCCCAGTCGTCATTATCGGAATAGCTTGAAAGCTCATAGTGGAATTTAGCTGGTTCATCTTGTTTGGCAAGGTAGCTAAACTTGTAAGCTTCACAAGCCTGTATTAAGTCTTTGCCTAAGTTATGGGCATTATCAAGATCTGTATTAGGTAAAAGAATTAGAAAGCGTTTGTTGGTGTAGTTACAGATTACGTCAGTTTGGCGTATCCGGCTTTGGCAAATCTGCGATACTTCCACTAGCCACTGTTCGTGATCGCGATACTTTTTAATCATACATTCGCTGCTAAGGCTTAAGCAGGTGACCTGATCCTTATAGCGTCGTTGAAGTTCGGTGGCAGATTTTAGTTTGTGTTTGAAATAAGGAATACTTGTGCAACCGGTTAAAGGGTCAGTTCTAGTGGCGAGTTTTAGATCTTTCTCTAGCTTGGTAAGGTAAGTAAGTAATACCGAGAATAAGCTAAGAAATAATGCAAACGATAAAGCCTGAAAGAAAAATGAGCTACTGTTGTTTTCAGGTGTTAGTGGGAAGCTGAGGCATAGCGCACTCAATGACAAAATCGAGCCAAACTTTACCCCAATTAAAATAAGCGTTGCTGCTGCCAAAGGGAACAGCCAATATAAAACTAATGAGAATTCACTAAGGCTATGGCTGACTAGCGTTATATCAATGCAGACCCACAGTGCGGTGCAGGCTATCAAGAGTTGTTTTTTTCTTGAGGGCGATGAAAGATGAGCAGTGAAGAAAGCCTTTGTAAAGCAAGGCGCGCAGATGAAAAATAGGACACTCTGTGCTATTTGGTCGTTAAGAAACAAGCTAATAGCAAAGAACACACAGAAAAATAGCAGCCCGGAGAGTGCAGCATTATTTAGGTGCTCTTTTGCTTTAGTCATAGGTTCTCGTAGGCTAATGATTCGAGGTATTCAATATTTGGAATTACAGCTTCTTCACCATCCAGTGTGATCATTGCTGAGTCAGCTTTTCCTGGCTTACGGTCAGACTGTTGAGATATCTCATTCCCTACTTTTACAAGTCGGGGGATACCTTGCGTCACAATAGCAAAAAAAGGTAAGTCTTTTTGGTGTTTACCAATAGTATTGACTACCGCAATTCTGGAGTTGGGTGTGACCTTGGCTGCTGAGAGCCCATTGGCGATTTCATACGATAATAAAGGAATATTGATTCCACGCCAGGATACAAGACCTAGAAAGTAATCTGGCTTAGTATCGCGGTTTTCAGGCGCTTGATAGCCTACTACTTCAGCGACGCTAACGTTAGGTAATAAGAGCTGGGTATTACTAACCGGTAGATATAGGCTAGAGATAACACTTTGAGCATCCGACACAATTAAACTCCTTTGTTTGTTTCTAAATTGCTAGCACTGGCGTCAGGTGCACTGTAGCAGCCAACTTTATTAATTAATGCTCGAGCCAGGTCTTTTGGAGATGCGGTGTATGCACTGCATTCAAGATCAATCACAGATTGCGGCATCGAGCCATTCGCACACCCATCTGGTGCTTGAGTCCATACTGAGCAGCCTTGCTTATGCATCGTAGGTGCCATCAACGAGCCGTCATTCCCCATGCCGCTAAATACGATCACATGGCAACGTTTTCCATAATGCGCAAACAGATTTCTTAATAAATGGTCAATTGATGGACCATAGGGTCCTTCCCATTCATTGTCTCTAATTGAGACACCATTAGATGAAAAGCAGACTTCATTGTCGACAGGAACGACGAGAACTTCGCCATCTTTAACTAAACAGCAGTCGGTTATAGGCTTTAGGTCGAGCATTGAATGACGGCCTAAGACGCGTGTTAGTACGCCCGAGAAGTGGGCATCGACATGCTGAGCATAAAGAAAGCCGGCTCTGATCGTAGATGGAATTTCATCCAGGAACTCTTTCACCGCTGCAGGACCACCGAGTGAGGCTGCTAGAACCCAAACGTCTTTAGATGGCGGATGAGACAGTCTGGGTGCCTTTTCGATGTCTGAAGGCTGGCTGAAAACGGGCTTAGACTGAGCTTTATCTATTGCGACGTGATTGGTGGCCTGGGAGTCTAGAGCGAGTATAGAGTCTTCTGATTCTAGAATATCAATGCAACCAAGATGCTCTTCTAGTTTACTGACTAGTCGTCGTTCCCACGAAATATATTGCTCATCGTGTTTTCCTGGGGCTTTATCCAAACCAAAGAGCACAGGAATATTGTCTGCTTGGTCAATGATGTCATCTAACGCTACCGACTCAAAAGTATCTTCTTGCAAAGCTAAAATCCAGCATTGGATCTGATCGAGTTTTTCACTTTGTTGCTGTGCAAGCATATCGGGCTCACAACTGATAACAGGGTTTAAGCCAAAAGCGTTGAGTGCTTTGCTCAGAACGTGCCTTTGTAAGGCACAATCCGATATGACACCGATCTTAGGTCTCGCTTCCGGCACATTCATTTAGCCAATGAACCGCTCAATATTTTCCAGTAAATCATGTTCCTGGAAAGGCTTACCAAGATATTCATTCACACCGATAGAAAGTGCCCGTTCTTTGTGCTTTTGGCCGGTTCGGGAGGTAATCATGATGATTGGCACATCTTTCAAGCGTTCGTCATGCCGTACCAGTGTTGCAACCTCAAAACCGTCCATACGTGGCATTTCGATATCGAGAAGCATTACATCAGGTTTATGATCTTGTAGTGTTGCTATAGCGTCAACACCATCCTTCGCGGTAATAACTTCGTAGCCATTTCGTTCAAGCAAGCGCGTGGTAACCTTCCTAACAGTAACCGAGTCATCGACCACCATGACAGTCTTCGTTTGCTTCTCTTTAATAATGTTATCTTCATTAGAACTTAGAGAATCGAGTATGCCTGCCATGTCGTCTCGAATGAGCGCAGGAAGGTCAAGAATCACGACAACGCTACCGTCACCGAGAATAGTTGCTCCAGAAGCTCCATGAACATTGGCAAATTGAGGCCCAAGACTTTTTACAACGATCTCACGGCTGCCCATCAAGCTATCAACCTGTAGCGCCATAGGCTTGTCACTTCCTCTAACCAGAATGACGGGTAGCGGTAGTGGTTGCCCCTGCAATTTAGGGTGATGACTGCTGTGTAGTAGTTTACCTAGGTACTGTAGCTGATACTCGCGACCAGCGTATTCATACATTGGTGCATCAGGTTTATAGTATTCTTCCAGCTCATAAGGGCTGACTCGAACAATACCTTCAATAGTATTCAGAGGAATGGCGTAGAAGTCTTCACCAATGTTTACCATCAGCGCTCGGTTAACGGATACCGTAAAGGGTAGACGAATAGCAAACTCGGTACCGTGACCAAACTCAGAATTGATTTCAATGCTGCCGCCCATTTGCTTGATTTCACTGGCTACAACGTCCATGCCGACACCTCGACCGGAAATCTGCGTCACTTTTTCTGCCGTACTGAAACCCTGGTGCATGATAAATTGCATAATTTCATGGCGGCTAGGTTTCGTGTTTTTGGGTACAAGCCCTTGTTTTATCGCTTTATCTAGAACAACTTTGTCGTTAATTCCAGCGCCATCGTCCTTCATCTTCAAGACAATATTTCCGCCTTCACGCATTAGAGAGAGTGTGATTGTGCCACTCTCTGGTTTGCCAGCTTTTTTACGCTCGTTAACAGTTTCAATACCATGATCGAGGGCGTTACGTAACATGTGTTCAAGCGGAGCGACCATTCTTTCCAATACGGAACGATCCATTTCACCTTCGGTATTCAGTGCATCAAAATCGACTTGCTTACCTAGCTCGCCACCAATTTGGCGAACGATACGGCGTAGTCTTGGAACAATTGATGAAAACGGTATCATCCGTGTTTTCATCAAGCCTTCTTGCAGTTCTGAGTTAATACGGGATTGCTGTAATAATAAAGTCTCGGCATCTCGTGAACGGTCAGACAAGGTATCTCGAAGGTCCTGAAGGTCTGATGTTGACTCCGTTAAGGCTCGCGAAAGCTGCTGAATCGAAGAGTATCTGTCCATTTCAAGCGGATCGAAGTCTTCATAGTCGGGAGCTTTCAGACCTTCTTTTTCGGCTCTGAACAGTACTTGAGCTTCGGTTTCCATATCCATACGACGAAGCTGTTCACGTAGACGTTCAATGGTTGCCGACATTTCTTCCAGCGTGAAGCCAAAGTCACTAATTTGTTGTTCCAAGCGACCGCGCGAGATACTGGTCTCACCTGCAAGGTTAACCAGGGAGTCGAGTAGGCTGGCAGAAACACGGATCGTTTCTTGAGGTGCCACTTTTTGGACTGCTTGAATATTCTCGGCTGGTGTTTGCTTGTCAGAGGTTTTGGTTTTCTTCGCAGGTGCTTGTCTTGCTGCTTTGACGGTTTCTTCAGCAGCGATAGATTTACTTGGCGTGGCTGCTTTGCTTGGTTCAGCTTTAGGTGTTTCGCTAGTGTTAGAAGGTGTTGCATGTTCTTCAGTTAGTGCGTCACCTGAAGCTAGAGCTTCTAGTTCATCGACAAGTTTCAGGAGTTCATCCTGGCTCTTAAGTACAGAATCCTTAAGGGCTCCTTCAAATGCTTCCTTATTTGATTGAGCTTTGAGCAAACGAGATTCCAAGTCATGACTCTCATCAGCTAATTTAGCCAAATTTGAAAGTCTGGCTCCACCCTTCAAGGTATGAAGTATGCGTTGAATTTCTAAATTTGGCGTTTCTTCTTTTGGTGACTTAGACCACTCGGAAATTTGTTCTTCTAGCGCTTCGATTAGCTCGCGCGCTTCTTCGACAAATAGCTCCAACACTTCTAGGTCGACATCGTCGCCTAATGCTTGTGCTAGCGTAGATGTTGCGATAGGTGCTGCGGTTTCGGAAGGACTGGATACTTCGCTTTTAAGTCCCGCTTTATTCACTTCAGCAATTAATTCAGGCGCAGGCTTTAATTCTTCTCCGTGAATCAAGCATTCAAGCATTTCGGTGAATTCTTGGTATGCTTTAGTGATTGCATGGTACAAGCCTTCAGGGTCATTTAGTTGACCGTCTATCATCTGCTCTAAACGAGTGTTGACGGCTTCAGCTAAGTCGCCGATCGGGTCAACGTCAGCAAGTCTCGCTCCCCCTTTCAGGGTATGCATTTCCCTTTGTAACTCAACAATACCTTCGATGAAGTCTTCATCCTCGCGCCAGTGCTCCAAATACTCGGCAGCAGCAGAAAGAATATCCTTGCTTTCGTCTATAAATAAGGGAAGTAGGTCTGCTTCAAGATCATCTTCATCTATGGTTGTAGGCGCACTGACTTCAATGCTTTCAGGCTCTTCAACCGGTGTTTCAACAGGGCTTTTGATTTCAAGTTCTTCTGGCTCAGAAGTCTCTACTGGTGAGCCAGTGGTGACTTGCTTGATCTTATTGAGAAGTTCATCTGCGCCATTGATAGCTGAACCTTGTTGAACCGCTTCAACCATATTAGCTAAGGCATCATGACAGCTTAAGCAAAGAGCCGTCATGTCTTGTGTCGCATCAAGCTGCTTATTAACAATAGACTCGAATAAGGTTTCCAGTTCGTGTGCAAGATCACCAATAGGGTTGATTTCGGCCATTCGAGCACCGCCTTTAAGGGTGTGCAATTCACGCTGTAGCTCGCCAACAACCTCGATATTAAAGACGTCGGATTCCCATTGGTGCAATAGTTCGCCAGAACTGTCGATTATTTCTTGGGCTTCTTCTAAAAATATCTCGGCTAATTCCGGATCCAAGTCTAATAAGACCTGGCTAGGACTTGTCGTTTGTGATTCAGAGGGCTGTTCATTTTCTGGAGCGATATCTTCTTCAACAAGTGGGGTGTTAACACGCAAATCATCAACAATTGAAGTGATATTCGTGACCAGCTCATCTTGAGGCTGGCAAGGTTGCAAAGCCTGGATAGACTTAAGCATTGCTTCTAGAGCCTGCGAAGACTCTTCAAGTAGCGATAACATCAGGCTGGAGGCATCAGCTTTGTAATCGATTAGTTTTTCAAATAGTTTCTCAAGGATATCACTTAAATCGCCAACCGCTTCGAAGCCTGCCAAACGTGCACCACCTTTGAGTGTATGCATGTCTCGTTGTAATTGCAGGATAACGTGTTCATTACCTGGTTGTTGTTTAAGTTTGTCTAGTGCAGGGTTGATTCCATTGACTAGCTCATTAGCTTCCTCGAGGAATATTTCAGCCAAATCGGCATCCATAATGGCTTCATCGTCGAGTTCAACGCTTGCTTCTTCCTCCACTTCATCTGTGGTAGCGGAGTAGGTAGGTAATACGTCATCCAACTCTTTCTCTAGCTGGTCGAGCTTCTCGTTTAAGCTATCTTCTTGAGTTGATACACTTTGACTTTCTACCGGACTATCTTCAATAACATGGCTATGGTCAGCAATATGTTCGCGTAATTCCGCAAGCAGCTTGTTATCAAGGTTTAGAGTTAAACCCGCTGCTAGTTGATCCATCATATCGATCAATGCTTCGTGACCACGTTTGATATCATTAACAAAAACCGGGCTAGGTCTATCATTTTCGATATCAATACTGCCGTAGCAGCTTTCCAGGCATTCACAGAGTTCTGCAATGTTTTCAAGCCCGGCAACCTTGGCGCCTCGGTGGAGTGTTTTTACTTCGCCGTAAAGTTTAGTTAGCTCGTTAACGGATACAGGGCTGTGTTCCCATTGGTTAAGAATACTTTCAGCATCCAGCAATATATCCAGACCTTCGGTGAGGAAGATATTGATAATCTGCGGATCTTGTGAGGCTTCTTCAAGCGACTGGAGTTCATCACTTTGTGCGCTAAATACTTTGGACTGGAGTGATTTAAGGCCAGAGAGAAACTCATCCGTACCTGAAAGTTGCCCATCGGGATTGTTATCAAGTTGTGAGATGCCTTGTTGAATAAAATGCATAGCATCCGATAACATCGAGGCTATATCTTGATCAGCCTGAATGTTATTAGCACGTGCTTCCTTGATAAATTGTTCAACGGGTACTGCGATCTCCGCAATCGGTCTTATATTAGCTGTGTTTGCACTGCCTTTGAGTGTATGAAGCGCTCTAGATAAATCATCATCAATATCGATACTGTCATTCGCTGCACGATCAACAAATTCTAGGACAGTTGCGACATGAGAAGTGGCCTCGTTTCTGAATATATCGAGTAGCGTATCGTCGATTCCAACTGTACCTTGTTCTGCGCTCGGAGCCTCTGTCGCACCACTTGCTGCGGATGTTTCTTGCGAGGATCGTTGTAAGCTACCTAGAGGCTTAACAAAATCACCGGCAACCAAGGCTGCAGCGTGATTCTCAACGCGCTTTAGATCAAAGTCTGGGCGTTGTCTTTTTTCAAAGCACTCAATTAGTTTGGGAATATTATCGACGACTAATTGGATAAGCTCGGCAATGCTTTCATTCATCATTACCGAACCATCAATAATGCGGTTCAGAAGATTTTCGATTGCCCAAGCGGCTTCGCCAATGATGTTGGCGTTAACCATTCGTCCGCTGCCTTTCAGGGTATGGAAGGCTCGACGAAGCTCGGTTAGTGAATCCTGGTCGTCATGAGCAGCCAGATAGGTTGGCAAGTGAGTATCGATTGCTTCTAGTACTTCGCCGGCCTCTTCGATAAAAATCTCGAGGATTTCATCATCGATTAGATCGTCTTCATCATCGTCCCAGGAATCCTGGATGTCCTCTTCTTGCTCTGCTTCAGCAGCAGCTTCATTGTTTGTTTCCGGGCTTGACTCAGTTTCTGGTTCAAGGCTGTCAGAAGGTAGTGCTGGTTCTGACGCTGACTGAGTCTCTGTAGCTTCGGACCCAGTTTGCTCTTCTGCTGAAGACTTCGATGTTGCAGGGGACATTGTTTTATGGACAACACGAGTTTCGTTGCCCGACAACATATCAGCGCGGCTTATTAGATGCTCGTACTGTGTTGATTCACGCTGCTGGGAAAAATCTTCGGTTAGTTCAGGAAGCTTTTCAATAACTGAATCGAGGAGGTCGAAGACTTCCATTTCTAGGCTCATTGCAGCATCGAGATGTTTATTTAGTAAGTTCTCTATCGGCCATGCAATTTCAGCAATGACTTTTGCGCCAACCAGGCGGCCACTGCCTTTGAGCGTATGGAAGGCTCTGCGGAGGTTTTGCAGAGCGGCTTGATCTTCAGGTGTTGCTCGAAGCTGTGCCATAGCCACCTGGATCTCGTCCATGACTTCGGCAACTTCTTCCATAAATATTTCTAGAATATCTTCGTCAATGAGTCCTTCATCACTTTCTTTCTCAATCGAATCGGGTGATTCCGAAGCCACATCAGAGATATGGTGTTGAGATAGGACAGGGCTAGACTCTTCTGTGGTTTCGTGAGTCGGAAAGCCAAGTTTAGAGACGCTCTCTTCGGCAACCTTAAGTATACCGTCATTGTCTTGAGCCCCTTCTGAGAGGCGCTCCATATAATACTCAATACTGGTAATCGCATCGGCGAGACGATCCAGTTGTTGCCAGTCAGGAATATGCTTATCGCTTAATAAGGAGTCACGAATATAGGTGCTGCAAGACTCAAGAAGCTTTGCCGCCTGTGTAAGCGGGATGATTTGTAAGCCACCGCGAATACTGTCTAAGAGGTCTGGGACATCCTCTATCTCGGCGTGATCCCACTGAGATGCTATAAAGTTGACGATGCTGTTTTTTGCTTGTTCCAAGCCATTTCGTGATTCATAGATAACGGCATTATGCGCACTTTCGAAGTGTTCAGCGGGTACAACAAATTCGTTTTGCTCTTCTTCACTCTGTTCTCTCGCATCGCTGAGTGAGCTCAGATTAGCTTCGACATATAGCAGGGCACCTGCCATATCCATTAATACTTGGTCGCTAGCTGGTTCACTGCTTTCAGCGATTTCTTCTATGCGGCTAATTTGCTCTAGCACCAGCTTGCGGGCTACACCTAAGCCCAGAACAGCCATGGTATTAGCAATTTGAGTTAATTGAGGTACTAGCTCAAGCAGCTGAGTATTGTCTTTATCGTCATCGCGAACGTATAGATCTAGCTGTTCTTTGACGTGGCTGAGTTCTTCACTTAAGACCTCAACAACTGAGCTCATTGTTTCAGCGCCTGGACGATGCAGTTTCTCACGCTCGGCATCAACTTCTTGTTCGCTTGGTAAGGCTTGAGCCAAGCTAAAGGACGCTTTTAGCTCTTGGATGCGCTGACTGTCAATTGCACTTTTTGCAACGTAATACAGTAAATTCTTTAGTAAGTCCGTCGGTAAAGGCTTCGCTAGAATGGTCTGCGGTTCATCGATCATCAGTTTTATTTGGTGATCGAGCTCACGCAAGAGTTGCTTTGTTGCAGAGCTGATACCTTCTTCATCGCCTCGAATAGCATCGAGGAAACCAACGGCTACCCACCAGATTTTTCCAATGGGTGTTCCCTGGCAAAATTTCTCGAGACGAGATACGACTTTATAAAGGTAGGAAAAGTTTTCAGCAAGATCCTGATTTCTAATGACGCCAGCAAGAGAGAACTGAAACATCTGTCGAAGTTTACGCAAGTTGGCAATAACTTGTTCGTCCTGCATACGCTGATTGTGCGCAATGTCGGGTGTTATCGCCGCCGCAGATAAGTCAGGCGTAAATAAGGAGGTGTCAGATAATAAAGGCTGGCCCTGCAGAGCACGAAGATCATTTAATATTGGAAGCAGTACCACAGGCAAGTCACGCTGCCCTTTTTGTATATGCTCCAGATAGTTCTCAAGTTGCAGCAAAGAGTCCATTAAGACTTCTAGAGCTTCCTGTAGACTGGCGACCTTGTCTTCAATCAATGCCTGGCATAGTTTCTCCATTTCTTCGGCGAGTAAAGCAGCGCCGTAGAACTCTACCATTTGAAGCGTACCGTGAACTTGATGAATATAATTCAAGCAGAAGGTAATTTGAGGCGTGTCTTCTTTGTTCTCGACATAAGCCTCCAACGCTATTTGAGCTTGGGACAATGTTTGTTTAATTTCGCCTTTAACCCAGTCTAAGGCTATGTAGTCATGGTTATTACCCATAACTTCTCCAATCTATAAATGCGTTGTTTTTGTGTGTTAATTTCGACGAATAAACGCCAAAGTCTGATTGTTTTGAACTCGCTCAACATGTGGATTTTGCCAATCGACAGCTTCGCCTTGTCCAATTACGAGCAGCCCTTTAGGGGCCAGCCTTTCTACCAGACTATTCAGAATGTTGTGTTTTAATTCCTTGCGGAAGTAAATCAGAACATTCTGGCAATATATCGTATCCATGTTTCTCAGAGGGCTTTTATCAACATCAATCATATTCGCCATCGAGAAACAGACTTTTTGTTTGAGCTCACTACCGACTCGATATATATCGGGGCTGAGTTGCTCAAAATACTGGTCAACCAATCTGCGATCTAGGTCCACCAGCTTACGAACGTTATATATACCTTCTCTAGCTTTACTAAGTACCGGAAGGCTTATATCTGTTGCAGTAACACCAAAGTTACTTAACGCTCTTTTTTCTTTCAGAAGCATTTGTTGGCAAAGCATCGCCAAGGTATATGGTTCTTCTCCGGAGCTGCAACCTACACTCCATATGTTTATCGCTTCGTTTCGAGATTTTCTGCGAATTTGATCAGTTAGATATTCGCAAAATAACTCCATCGACTCAGGATTTCGGTAAAAACGTGTCTCCTGAACCATCACTCTATCGAGCAAAGTGTTCCACTCGACGATGCCGCTTGGCTTGGCACATACTTTTGCGTAGTAGTCGTCAAAGCTAGCGCATGCAATCTCTCTCATTCGAATGATTAGATTCGATTGGAGAAGCGACCGGTGATAGTACGAGATGTACATCCCAGTTCGATCTTCAAGTAATGCTTGCCACTGATGAAACTGAGCATCAGTTAGCACAGGAAAAGGCGTTGATTCCCAGTTCATTCGTGACTCATTACCCGGATACTCGCATGCTTGTGCTACGTCAGGATTCAGTAGGGCTTCCATTGCGACTACCTACAGCCAATCAGCTCGCTTTATTACACGATACCTTCATCGTTGCCCTCAGAATACTCTGAGTCACCTTCGTCGGCAGGAAGCTTAAAGCCTGACACCGATGCTCGAAGCTGACTAGCCATTTCAGCAAGGTTACCGATAGATTTCGCTGTTGCCGTCGTACCTGATGAAGTTTGAGAGGTAATCTCTTGAATAACGTTCATCGTGTTAGAAATGTGACCCGCCGACAATGACTGTTGACGTGACGCGTTAGAGATATTCTGGATCAAGTCTGCAAGACTCATCGAAACTGTTTCGATTTCTTCTAGGGCAACACCCGCATCTTGTGCAAGTCGAGCTCCTCGTACCACTTCTGCCGTGGTGTGTTCCATCGAGATTACCGCTTCGTTGGTATCTGTCTGAGTGGTTTTAACCAGTGCTTCAATCTGCTTGGTTGCAGCAGAAGAACGTTCCGCCAGTCTCTGTACTTCGTCGGCAACAACCGCGAAGCCTCGACCTGCATCCCCAGCCATCGATGCCTGAATCGCAGCGTTCAAAGATAGAATGTTGGTCTGGTCGGCAATGTCGTTGATCAAGGATACGATATCCCCGATTTCCTGAGATGATTCACCCAAGCGTTTGATACGTTTTGATGTTTCTTGAATCTGCTCACGAATAGTGTCCATGCCGTGGATGGTATTTTGTACCACTTCAGCACCTTTCTTCGCGATGGTTACCGATCTTTCCGCAACCGAAGTAGACTCTGCAGCGTTAGATGATACTTGGTCGATAGACACCGCCATTTCGTTAACCGCGGCAGAAGCACCCGCAATTTCTTGCGCCTGATGCTCTGAAGATTCAGCCAGCTGCATCGCTGTGCCCTGTGTTTCCTGGGCTGATGAAGCAACCTGTAAGGCGGTATCACGAATAGCTTTTACCAAGCCACGCATTTGGTCGATCGCGAAGTTAATCGAGTCAGCAATTGCACCCGTGAAATCCTCGGTTACTGTTGCTTCTGTTGTCAGGTCACCATCAGCAAGGTCGGCAAGTTCATCAAGTAAACGTAAGATTGCGTTTTGGTTCTGTTCGTTCTGTTCTTCCGTCATTTGCAGACGATTTTGAGATTCGCGGTATAAGTACCAGCCAGCATAAACAATCAACATGATGATTAGCGCTAGAATGATATAAGCCGTATTCGGGTTAAAGAAGCGGTCATCAGCCTGGTTTTGGAACTGGTTCGATAGAGTAGATGTATCTTTTTTCAGTGCGATAGAATTTTCGAAGATAGAGTTAGCAGCGTTACGTACTTTGAATAGTTCGGGAGAGGTTTCAAGTATCGCTTTAACGTTACTGTCGACAAACTCAAAGAGCTCGGCGATCGCTTCAAGGCCGTAGATAGCATCTTCGTCAGTTACCTGAGAAATCTGCATAGCCTCATTGCCTTCAAACATGGAGTTCATTACACGTCCGAATAGTGTCGCATCTTCACCGAAGCGGTTGGCTGCAATAGCGGCATCTTCATCACCCGTAAGGATGTTGTTAACACTACGTA